>JBIKKL010000174.1:0-8612 GCA_044360365.1 Burkholderiales bacterium
GATCGGATTCCAGATGGACGAACTGATTGATGAACATCGAGGCAACCAGCGGCCCGCGCACGCGATACAAGCTGCGTCCGCCAGACTGCCACGAGCGCATGTCCTTCCCGTGCGTCTCCCAGAAGTTCAAGGGCAATTCGAGGATACCGGTGTACAGCAGATCACTGTCTTCGAGCGCCTTGTCGCTGAAGTAATCCTCGGCGGCGAGTCCCAGCACGCGGGCCTTGATCCGCATGTTGATGTCCTTGCTCACGAGGATGACCTGGCGGACCGATTCGCGCTGCTGCAGGTACTTCACCACACCGATGATCTGGTTGTCGGTGCGACCGCCCGCGAGACCGGGCGGCAGTTCGGTCGGAATCGCCTCGGTCTGCAGATGAAGCCGACCGGTTGCAGAGCGGTTGCCGCGCGAGTCGAGTGCGATGCCGCTGGGGATCGCGAGTTCCGAACTTGCGACGAGCTCCTCCAGGAAGCGACTGGCCTGACGCGCATTGCGAGCGACTTCGGTGACGCCCTTCTTGTGATTGTCGAGCTCTTCGAGCGTGGCCATGGGCACGTACACATCGTGCTCTTCGAAACGGAAGAGGCACGTGGGATCGTGCATGAGCACGTTGGTGTCGAGCACGAAGAGCTTGTTGCGTGCCTTGGATGCGGTCGGCGTCGGCCGAGTTGTTTTGCGGGTAGCCATCGATTCGATTATTCGCCAAGTGTCTTCATGAAATCCAGCACCTCTTGCACATGGCCAGGCACCTTGACCCCGCGCCATTGCCTGCGCACGATCCCCTTTGCATCGACCGCGAACGTACTGCGTTCGATGCCCCGAACCTGCTTGCCATACATGTTTTTCAACTTGATGACATCGAAGGCTGCGCAGGCAATCTCTTCGGTGTCCGAAACGAGTTCGAAGGGGAAGTTCATCTTCGATTTGAAGGATTCGTGCGACTTCAAGCTATCGCGAGAAACACCAATGATGCTGCAACGGAGCGAGGCGAACTGCTCGTGCAGGTCGCGAAAGTTCTGACCTTCGGTCGTGCATCCAGGCGTGTTGTCCTTCGGATAGAAATAGAGAACGAACGGGTGTCCCTTCAGTTCGGTGAAGCGAATCGTCGTGCCGCTCGTGGCGGGCAGGGCGATGTCGGGCACGGGTTGTCCGATCATGGCAGTGTTCCTCTGAGCAGTCGTAAAGGCGAATCGATGGCACGTCGTGCTTGACCTTGCCGCCATGCGGTGATGGGTGGGGGTCTGGTCATGGAAGAAACTCTTTGAACTGCATCGTCATCGGTGATGCAACTCCGGGCAGCACGCCGGCGTGGAGGCGATGGCGCGCCAGATCGGCCGCCCCGGCGGCGCCCAGGTATTGCCCGAGCGACATGAATGTCACGCCTTGGTTCTGCAGCCGATCGAGGAAACGTTCCAACGCAGATACCAGCACGGTGCCCTCGCAGTCCGCACTCACGGAGAGCACGTGTCCGTCCGGCACGGGCGTCGCAAAGGCATCGACCATCCGTTCGACCACGTTCTCTCGGTCGGCCTTGGCGTCGGACAGCAACTCGTCGAAGGTTGGCAATGTCGTTGGAATCTGCGGGCATGCAATGAGTTCGGCATTTTGAACGGGCACGTAGGGCCGAAATCCCCGTGTGTCGGAGCAATAATCGAACCCGAGGCGTTGGGTGAGCCTGAAAGCATGACGATTCATTTGCCATGCGGAGGCCCCGTGGATGCGCGGCGGTGTACCGAAAATGGTCACGAACCGGTCGAAAGCGCGCTGCATTTGCGTTTGCGTCCAGGCTGCATCGGCATGTGCCGCGAGCCGCTGCCAGGCATGGCAGTCCCAGGGGCGCAAGCCGACTTCGAACCCCGCATCGGCAGCGGCTCGTATGTTGGATTCGGCGCGCTCGCCGATCATGGGCGCCGGCAATAGCGTGCCGCGCAAAAGTCCTTTGATACCGTAGCGCTCGATGGGTCCCGGGCGGGCGCTTCCTCGATGGGTGCCCGTTCTAACAAAGCTGTGCAGGGAGCGCCCGGATCGGTCAGGGCCAAGCGAAAACAGGAAAGTGGCAGCCGCCGAGCGACCACGCAACAATTCGATCAATGCGGGCACCCCATTCATCGCACCAGGCAAGCTGTCGACATCGATCTTCAGCGCGAGACGTCGCGCGGCGGGTGGGAAATCAGTGTGCGCGGATGAAAAATGCATTATCTATTTACTATCTCGAGAGGCTCCTGCGCAAGCCGGACCAGCGATGATCCGCTGACACGAACGATACGCCAGTCCGGCAATATCGTGGCGCCGAGGCGTTCATAGAACCGCTGAGCGCCGACGTTCCAGTCGAGAACCGACCACTCGAAGCGCCCGCAGCCCTCATCACGAGCAATACGGGCAAGCCTGACCAGAAGCGCCCGCCCGCAGCCTTGACCCCGGTACTCCGGCAGCACGTAGAGGTCTTCGAGGTAGAGTCCCTTGCGCCCCAGGAACGTCGAGAAGTTATGGAAGTAAAGCGCGAATCCCGCTGCGACGGGAGCGGTCTGGGACCTTGTCCACGCAATGACGGCATGCGCGGTTGGCGATTCCCCAAAGAGTGCGGAATTCAGACGCTCATCGGTACACTCGAACAGATGCGTCAGTTGCTCGTACTTGGCAAGGCCGTGGATGAGCTTGAGGAGTTGCGGCACGTCCTCTGGCAACGCGCAGCGTAGGTCGAAACGGGTCGGCGAATCGGTCATCGCCGCAAAGTTTACCATTCGCAGGGTCGACGGCTTACGAATCGCGCCGCGCTGGCTCCCCGCAAATTCAGTCTGACGGACTGGCCGGCGAGGGTGGATTGCTTCCGGACCCGGGGATCGAGCGTACATTGCGCGCGACTTCCAGCATCGACGCGTCGTCGGCGCCGTTCAGGACGATACGGGTGGCCGTTCCGACCGAAGGAAAGTTGCGCTGGATCGAACGGTCGTATGCAGGGTCGTAGTGCTCTTTCAATAGCGTCTCCACCAAAGCCGAATGATGGCCTTCGGCGCTCATGTGGATCCATTGTTCGATCTTTGCCTTGCCGTAGTGGGTCGTCAAAGCTCGCAACCGCCCCACAAGCCCCGTTGCATCAAACAGAAAATGACGATACTCGCTCATCAGGAGCGCGCCACGAACCGTGATGTCGGCGTCGATCACAATGCATTCCGACGCCCGAATTGCTGCAATCAGTGCCGGTGGAACCTGTACGTTACCAACCTTGCGGCTCTCGGCCTCGACGTAGACGGGGCGAGTGCGATCGAATGCCAGCAAGGCATGCCGCAGCAGGCTCTCGAAGTACTTCTGACTTGGCTGTGAACAGCCGGGCAGTTCGCCCAGCACCGAGCCTCGATGACGTGCCAGGTGTTCGAGGTCGAGGACTTGCTCGCCGAGCGAGGCGAGAGACCGCAACGTTGCACTTTTCCCCGATCCGGTGCGTCCGCAAAGTACGACGAAGCGAAATCGACTCGGCAGTTCCGACAAGTCATCGATCACCGCACGACGGTACGACCGGTAGCCGCCGTCGAGTTTGCACGCTCGCCAACCGACTCGACGCAGGACATCGGCCATGGCGTCGGAGCGGCCGCCGCCGCGCCAGCAATAGATCAGGGGCCGCCACTGGCGAGGCCGATCGTGGAGCGCTGTGTCGAGATGACGGGCAATGTTTCGTGCAACCAGCGCCGCACCCACGCGGCGCGCCTCGAATGGCGAGACCTGCTTGTAGAGCGTACCGACGCGGGCCCGTTCCTCGTCGTCCAGGACCGGACAGTTCAACGCCCCTGGAACATGATCTTCGGCGAATTCGGCGGGCGAGCGCACATCGATCACCTCGTCAAAGTCAACGACCTGTGCTACGGTCACATCTTTGAGTGCTTCCACCGGCCTGTATCGCCCCTTGAATTGATGATTCGATTTCGGCGCGGCCGGAGTCTACAACAATCGGTGCCCCGGTGCCCGGCCGAACACGAGCTCATGTCCGAATCCACATCGAACGAAAACGAACAATCTCCCGCCCCCGAAGCCTTCCGCCTCACGCAGTTCTCCCATGGCGGTGGGTGAGGGTGCAAGATGACGCCAGCGTTGCTGAGCGAAGTTCTGGCCCTTGCCCCCAAGGGTTTGGTCGATGCGAATCTGCTGGTTGGCAACGAGTCGAGCGACGATGCTGCGGTCTACAAGCTGAATGACCAGCAGGCGATTGTCGCCACGACCGATTTTTTCATGCCGATCGTCGATGATCCCTACGATTTCGGCCGCATCGCCGCGACCAACGCGCTCTCGGATGTCTACGCCATGGGCGGGCGACCGTTCATGGCGCTCGCCGTCTGCGGCATGCCTGTGAACAAGCTGCCGGCCGCCATCATCGCCCGGATCCTCGCCGGCGGACAATCGGTATGTACTCAGGCGGGTGTCGTCATCGCCGGCGGTCATTCCATCGATTCACCGGAGCCGATTTATGGGTTGGTTGCGCTAGGCCTGGTCCATCCGGCGAATGTGAAGCGAAACGATCGCGCCCACAACGGCGACGTGCTCATCCTCGGCAAGGGGCTCGGTGTAGGGATCCTCAGTGCCGCGTTGAAAAAAGGCGTGTTGCCGGACGAAGCCTACGCGCAGATGATCGACTGCACGACCCGGCTGAACGTCACCGGTGCCGATCTCGCCACCATGGAAGAAGTCCATGCGCTCACCGACGTGACGGGGTTCGGGCTGCTGGGGCACCTGCTCGAGATATGCCGAGGCTCGGGTGTGGGAGCTCGAATCCGGTTCGACGATATCCCAATCCTGAGCGCGGCACGACACTACGCCCAGGCGGGCCATGTGACCGGCGCATCGAGCAGGAACTGGTCGAGCTTCGGCAAGGATATCGACCTGCCTTCCGACTTCGCTCCGTGGCAAGCGAATCTTCTAACCGATCCGCAGACCGCCGGCGGCTTGCTTGTCGCATGTACTGCGTCGAGTGCGGAACGCATCCTTCAGCTTTTTCGGCGCGACGGATTCGACGATGCGCGCATCATCGGGGAAGTTTTGCCGGGTGCAGCGAAGATCAGCGTCGTTTGAGCAAAGGTTCGAGCTGCTTCCAAACCGTCTCCAGCATCAGAGGCTGTGCGGCTCGGGTCGGATGGATACCATCGCTCTGGAAGAATTCAGGTCGACTGCCGAATCCGTCGAACAGAAAGGGCACGAGAGGCAAACGGTGCTTCGTGGCCAGGTCGGAATAGACCATTCGAAAGCGGGTGACGTAGTCGGTCCCGTAATTCGGTGGCAACTGCATGCCGACGAGAAGCACACGCGCCTTGGACTTCAGGCTGGACGTCACGATCGCATCAAGATCGGACTGCAAGGACGGGATGCGTCCGCCTCGCAGGCCGTCGTTGCCCCCCAGTTCGATGACTACGATATCAGGTTTGAATTGCTGCAATACGCCGTCGATGCGCCGTCGTCCGCCTGATGCGGTCTCGCCACTGATGCTGGCATTGACGACCTTATAATCGGGGCCGAGCTTCTTCAGGCGCTCCCGCAACAGATGCACCCACCCCGCATCGGCCGGCAAACCGTAACCGGCCGAGATGCTGTCCCCGAACACGAGCACGGTCGCGCTGCGCCCCGCGACCGGGAACCCGATCAGCAGAGCCAGGACTAAAACTCTGATCATGAGAGCAAATGACATGCAGCCAATTCTCCGGGCAGTCGACCTGGTGAAGCAAGTCCGCAGCGACGGCGCGGACCTGAAGATCGTTGACAGCGTGAGTTTCGATGTGTTCCCCGCACAGTCCGTCGCGATCGTCGGCGTGTCCGGATCGGGCAAGTCGACGCTGCTCGGACTACTCGCCGGCCTGGATCTGCCCACCTCCGGCCACGTCTTCCTCGACGGGGAAGATCTGAGCCGGCTCGACGAGGACGGGCGCGCCGCCGTGCGAGCGCGCAGTGTCGGCTTCGTGTTTCAGTCGTTTCAGCTCCTGCCCGCCCTGACGGCCATCGAGAACGTGATGCTTCCTCTCGAGCTGGCGGGCGTTTCGCAGGCCCGTGCGATGGCGAAGGATCTTCTTGAACGCGTCGGGTTGGGTCAACGGATTACCCATTACCCGCGCCAGCTTTCCGGCGGCGAGCAACAGCGCGTTGCCATCGCACGCGCATTCGTCACCCGTCCTAAGCTCCTGTTCGCCGACGAGCCTACCGGCAACCTCGATACGGCTACGGGCCAGCACATCGCCGAACTCATGTTCGAACTGAACCAGGAGCGCGGTACGACACTCGTGCTCGTCACGCATGACGATTCGATATCGAATCGGTGTCAGCGGCGGATTCGACTCGCGGCCGGGCGGATGCTCGCCGAGGCCATGGCGTGAAGGATCTCGTGCTCGGCGTTCGTTTGCTCATCCGCACGATGCGCGCGGGTGAACTTACCTTGCTCGCTGTTGCGCTAGCGCTTGCGGTCGCCAGCATGGCGACCGTTGCGCTGTTCGCGGATCGAACGCGTCTCGCCCTCGAACACGAAGCGAATAGACTGCTCGGCGCAGATCTCGTCTTTACCTCCAGCCGGCCGATCGAGTCAAAGCTGCGTGAGACCGCCGCCGAGCGCGGGTTGACGACAGTCGCTACGACGGCCTTCAGAAGCATGGTGCTGCAGGGGGAGGCGAGCCTGCTCTCGGAGATCACTGCGGTCGAGACCGGATATCCCTTGCGAGGCGCAACTCGCATTGCCTCGGGCCGCGGTGTCCCCGATCGGATTGCCGGCGACGTGCCGCGAAGCGGGATGCTGTGGGGGGACGAGCGTTTGGTCGGCCAGCTCGGGGTCAAGGTGGGCGACACCGTCAAGGTCGGCAATGCCGAATTCACCTTCGACGCGCTGCTGACGCAGGATCCCACGCTTACCTTGAGCGTGCTGGGCATGGGACCGCGTATCCTCATGGCCGCGAGCGATCTGGCGGCCACAGGACTGATTACCCCGGGAAGTCGTGTCACCTACCGTCTGCTGGTTGCCGGCGACCGACCCGCCATCCAGGCGTTTCGAGGCTGGGCGGAGGCCAATCTCGACCGTGGCGTGCGCATGGAGGGTGTACGCGATGCGCGACCGGAGGTGCGAAGTGCGCTCGAACGCGCCGAACGTTTCATGGGCCTGGCGGCCCTGACGGCCGTCGCGCTTGCGACCGTCGCCGTCATGTTGGCGGGGCGTCGATTTCATGCCCGACAGCTCGATGTGTGCGCGATGCTTCGCTGTCTCGGATGCAGCCAGCGCAGGGTGTTCACGCTGCAGTTCGTGCAGCTCCTCGGCGTGGGCATCGCTGCAAGCGCGGCCGGCACTGCCGTTGGCTTTCTTGGTCAAGCCATGCTGGGCTACTTGCTGAGCAGCGCGGTCGGCGTCGAGTTGCCGCAGCCGGCATGGTGGGGAGGGCTCCGCGCATGCGGCCTCGGATTGCTGCTCCTGCTCTCATTCGGGGTCCCTCCCTTGCTTTCGCTTCGAAAGGTGCCGGCATTGCGTGTCCTGCGGCACGAAGTGGGCGCGCCCAGCGTATCGGGCGTGATGGCCTACGGTGCGGGTGGTGCCGGCGTCTCGGTCCTGGTGCTCTGGCACGCCGGCGACGTGCGCATGGGAATCTACGTTCTGACTGGGTGCCTCGTCACACTGGCCGTTGCGGCGCTCCTGACATGGGGAGGATTGCAGTTCCTGCGTCGTATCTCGAGTGCGGGCGTCAGCTGGCGGTACGGGATTGCCAATCTGCATCGACGTCCGTTGACTACCATCTGGCAGGTCATCGCGCTTTCACTCGGCCTTACGGCCATCCTGACCCTGACGCTGATTCGATCGGATCTGTTGACCGAGTGGCAGGCAAACCTTCCCGCCGACGCACCGAATCGCTTCCTGGTCAATATCCAGCCCGACCAGGTCGACGAAGTCAAACGGCTGTTGCACGAACGCATCGGTGCCGTGCCCACGTTCTATCCCATGATTCGCGGCCGGCTGGTGGAGATCAACGGCGCCGCCGTCGATCCATCCAGGTACGCCGAGGATCGTGCCAGGCGACTCGTCGAACGCGAGTTCAATCTTTCGTGGACGACGATTCTGCCGCAACACAACCGGCTGATCGGCGGACGCTGGCAAGCCGACGGCGAAGGGCTCTCGGTCGAAGAGGGGATCGCGCGAACGCTGGACATCCGATTGGGCGATCGACTGACCTACGACGTAGCCGGCGAGCGTTTTACCGCGCCCGTCACGAGTCTGCGCAAGGTCGAGTGGGACAGCTTTCGGGTCAATTTCTTCGTGATCGGGACCCCTTCGCTGCTCCAGGAGCGTCCGGCGACCTTCGTAACCAGTTTTCATTTGCCGCCGGATGCCTCGGAAGTAATGAACGAGATCGTTCGCAGCGTACCCACCATGGTCGTCGTCGACGTGGCGGCGCTCGTATTGCAGGTACAGACCATGATCGGCCAGGTATCCAAGGCCGTCACGTTCATCTTCGCCTTTACCCTGCTGGCCGGCGTCCTGGTGCTTTATGCCGGCATCGACGCCACGCATGACGAACGCGTGCGTGAAGTCGCCGTGATGCGCACGCTGGGCGCGAGCCGAGGGCAGATCCTGAGGGCGCACGCTGCGGAATTCGGTATCGTAGGC
>JBIKKL010000175.1:0-8597 GCA_044360365.1 Burkholderiales bacterium
TTCACGCCCTTGACCATGGCGATATCAGCGCCCTTTATTCTCACGGTCAACGCTGCTCATGATCGCACCTCAAATGTACATTCGGTCGCGGACCTGGTGAAGCTCGCACGTACGCGGCCGAATCAATTGACCTATGGCTCCGGCGGGCCGGGCAATCTTGCCCACCTCGGGTTCGAAATGATCAACAATCGCGCCGGTATCACCTCCGTGCACGTTCCCTACAAGAGCGGCAATGCAGCATTGCTCGCCGTGCTGGGGCGCGAAATCGACATGATGCTGACTACGCCTTCCGCCGTACCGCATGTTACTGCCGGACGGCTCAAAGCCCTCGCCGTCACGACCTCCAGTCGATGGCATGAACTTCCCGGCACGCCGACGATGATCGAGTCCGGCTATGCGGATTTCGACGTTCCCTTCTGGCTTGGAATACTCGCTCCCTCCAAGACCCCGCCCGCAATCATTCGAACACTGTACGAAACCATCTCGACCATGCGCGAGGATGCGGCCGCCTCGAAGCAGTTGCGTGCAATGGGGACGGTCGAGTTGATGGATCCCGTAAATTTCGCGAGCCGCATCCGCGCGGAAACAGCACTCTGGGGAGAGATCATCAAACGGGAGAAGATCCAGCTCGATTGACCCGGGCGCTCGCAAGAGGTCCTGCGGCCGGACTCATCCGTACGAAGGTTGCGCGCCAGCGGAGCACATCGCTGCTCCCCTCATGCAGCGAATTGGCGGGCGTTCCGTACTGGACCACGCAGATGTCAGGTCGTCCGACTTACCTGCGGTCACGAAATCCCGACGTGGTCCGGGCACGTTTGCTACGGCCTCATGCCGAACGATGAAGGTCCCGGTGTCAACAGCGGCTGTGCAAGCTGTGCGAACTCGCATAACAGCTTGCGGGTGTCGCGCGGATCGATGATCTCCTCGACCCAGAACGTCTCCGCTGAGCGATACGGCGAGCGCAGCTGGTTCAGCCGGCGTTCGATCTCGCCCAGCTTCGCCTGGGGATCGGGCGCCGCGTCGATCTCGGCGCGATATGCCGCTTCGATGCCGCCTTCCAGTGGCAGCGAGCCCCAGAATCCCGAAGGCCAGGCGTAACGCAGGGAGAGGCGCCCTGCCGGCTGATGGATGGCGCCCGCCACGCCGAACACGTTGCGTACGATCACCGTGCACCAGGGCACGGTCGTCTGACTGATCGCTGCCATGGCCCGCACGCCGGCGCGTATCGTCGCTGTCTTCTCTGCTTCGAGTCCGACGAGAAAACCCGGACAGTCGACCAGATGGACGACCGGCAGGTGGAACGCCTGCGCAAGATCCACGAAGCGGATGATCTTCGCGCAGGCATCGGCCGTCCAGGCACCCGCGTAGTGATAGGGATCGCCCGCCATCACTGCCACGGAGCACCCGTCGATGCGTGCCAACCCGGTGATGATCGAACGCCCGAACATGGCGCCCATCTCGAAGAAGCTGCCGCGATCGACGAGCGTCTCGATGATCGGACGCATCTTGTACACGCGCCGCCGATCCTTGGGGATGGCCGCCAGCAGCTTCTCGTCGCGACGCGCCGGATCGTCCGTGCTGGGAACCACCGGTGGCGTGCCGAAGACCGAGGGCGGCAGATATGAAAGAAAGCGACGCGCACAAGCAAACGCCTCCTCCTCGGTATCGACCGCATGGTCGACCGCGCCCGCGCGCGTCTGCACTTCCCAACCGCCGAGTTCGAGCTTGCTCAACTTTTGTCCGATGCGTTCCACCACGGGCGGCCCCGCAACGAACATCGCGGAAGTCTTCTTCGTCATCACCGAATAGTGACTGGCGGCCATTCGCGCCGCACCGAGCCCGGCTACCGACCCCACGCCGAGCGCGACCACGGGCACCGTCGCAAGATTGATCGTGGCATACCAGTAACCCTGCGTACCGCCGACCCGCCCCGGGAGATTCGCGCGTCCCGTCGTCTCGATGGTCTTGACCGAGCCGCCGCCGCCGGATCCCTCGATCACGCGCACGATCGGCAGACGAAACTCGTTCGCCATCTGCTCGGCCATGATCGTCTTCTCCTTGATCGTCGCATCCGCCGAGCCTCCGCGCACCGTGAAATCGTCGCCGCACACGACCACCGGTCGGCCGTCGATCCGCGCGCGACCGATCACGCAGTTGGCCGGCGTGAGCTTCTTCAGATTGCCCTCGGCATCGTATTCGCCGCGACCCGCGATCGCCCCGATCTCGTGAAAGCTGTCGGCATCGACCAGCGCGTCGATGCGCTCGCGCACCGTAAGGCGTCCGCCGTCGTGCTGACGCTTCACCTTGTCCGGGCCACCCATCTCGCGCGCCATCGCTTCGCGCAGTCGCAATTCGTCCAGTTCGCTCTGCCAGCTCATGAAGAGGCCTTCTTTCGTGGTTGATGCGGCGCCCGGGCTTCGGTACCGATGACGCCGGCAGTGCCGAGGCGGACAAGTTCTTCATCTCCGAGGCCGAGGATACCGCCCAGCACGGTCTCGTTGTGCTCGCCGAGGGTCGGGGCCGGGCATCGTAGCGGATACGGGTCACTTCCCGTGCGCACCGCGAGCGACGCATGCGGGAAAGCACCGCTGACGCGCCGCTGCGAGTACTGCCAGACACCGCGAGCCTGCAGATGGGGGTCTTCGACCAGGTCATACGGCGATCGCACCACGCCCGCGACGATGCGATGCTGTTGCAGCCATTGCATGGCCGCCTCGGCACTCATGCGGCTTGACCAGGCGCCGATGCCAGCTTCGAGTTCATCTTCACGCACCCGCCTGCCCGACGCTGTGGCGAGCGATGCATCGCGCAGCCAGTCGTCACGGCCGATCGCACTGCACAGCCGTGCCCACATCGCGTCGTCAGTCACAGCCACGTGCACGAAATCGTCCTCGCCGGCACAGCGGAAGCAGTTCTGCGGCACGTGCTCCGGGTGGCGATTGCCCAGACGAGGTCCGGTTGCACCGACCATCGACTGCGCGATCATCCAGTATGCGGTCAGCGGCAACATGCACTCGACCTGCGACAGCTCGATGTACTGCCCTTCGCCGGTGCGATGCCGGTGCATGAGCCCGGTCAGTAGTGCGCACGCGGCGTTCAGTCCGCCGATCGGATCGCCGTAGGCGTAGTGGGTCAGCAGCGGCGGCCCCTGCGGCTCGCCCGCGATCGTCGGCAGCCCGCATGCCTGCTCGAGCGTGAATCCGTAGGCGCGCGCCGATTGCCATGGGCCGCTGCGAAACGCGGGCATCGACACCATGACCAAGTCCGGCCTGACGGCACGCAACGCCTCGTATCCCAGTCCCAGCTTCGCGACTACGCCATGCGCATAGTTCTCGACCACGGCGTCGGCGCCGGCCACCAGACGCTTCACCAGCGCCACGCCCTGCGCCGTGGTCAGATCCAGGGTGATGCCGCGCTTGTTGCGGTTCATGCACAGGAAGTTCGGACGCTGCTCGTAGAGCTTCTCCTCGAAGAACACCGGACGCGGATCCTGTCCTCGCCACCAGTCCATGTGACCGCAGGATTCGATCTTGATGACGTCGGCGCCCAGATCGGCCATCGTCCGGGTGGCAAGAGGCCCCGCCCAGCCCATGGTCAGATCGACGATGCGCAGTCCGGCCAGGGGCGCTCCCGGAGCCGTCGCGGCGCGAGTCATAGGCCTGGTCTGCGAGCGGGGTGTGAAGCCGATGCGATCCTCGAGCAGCGCCGCGGCGCCCCCGCTTCGCGGCATGCATCGCGGCAACCGCAGCGGCACGGCGGGCGCCTCGAACCGCGCCATACCCAACGAGACCTCGGCGATGGCACCGGCATCGCGGAACACCGGCTGCGCGAGCAGTTCGTTCATCTCGGGGACGATTGCGAACGGCAGCTTGCGCTCCAGTGCGATGGCGAACCATTCGGCCGCCGTGCGCGCCTTGAGCTTGTCGACGAACAGCGGCTCGATCTCGTCCTTGTGTGCGGAGCGGTCGGCACCCAGCGCATAGGTCGGATTCGCTGCGGCCGCCCGCATGTCGAAGAGATCGCAGAAGGCGAGCCACTGCGCGTGGCTGGAGACGCCGACACCGAGCCAACCCTCCCGACAGCGATAGACGCCCACCGGAAACGTGCCCGAGAACCGGTTGTTGCCAAGCCGGCGCCGCGGCCCCGACGGGCCCCAGGCGGTATGCGTCTCGGCCACCGCGAGGTTCGCCTCGTGGACCGACACCTCGAAGCGTTCCCCGCCCGCAAACAATCCCGCCAGCGCCGCGATGTAGACATGCAGCCCCCCGACGATGTCCGCCTGATGATCGTTGATGTGCACAGGGCGGTCTTCCGGGCCGATGAGATGGATGAGTCCTGCCAAGGCGCGGCACGTCGCATCGGTGCTCAGATAGTCGCGGTAAGGCCCGGACTCGCCAAACCAACTGGTGGCGACCACGACCAGTCCAGGGTTCGCAGCGCGCAGCGCGGCATGGGAGAGCGGTCCGTCCGCGCCCGCTCCGGGCGCTCGACCGTCGAGGAGCACGTCGGCTTCGCGTGCCAGCGCTGCGGTCGCGTCGTCGGCCAGGCAACTGCTGCGCTTGCCGACGTTGAGCCAAGCGAAATACGCGCTCTGCCTGCGCGCGTCGCCGATGTCCGCACACGGCTCGATCCGACGCATGGGATCACCGCCTTGCGGTTCGATCTTGAGAACCTCCGCACCGAACGCGGCCAACAGCTTGCCGCCGTACGCCAGCGCGCTGCCTGCACCAATTTCCAGGACACGACACCCCGCCAGTCCGGCACATGCGCTCACTCGATCTCCTCCGATCGCCATCGAATCGCAAAACTGCCCATCGGACCGTAGGCCCCTACGCAATGCCACCTCAATCGTGCCCAATGATGCCGGGTCCGCAGCAATCTATAGAATGCACGCACGGAATGGAGGTGCGCGTCCTGATGTATCGGCGCTCCCGAACGGCGTCGGTTACACCCGAGCTCAATCGAGCTTGGCACCCGCAATCGCGATGACCTCCGCGAACTTCCTGATCTCGGCGCGCAGGAACTCCCGCAGTTCCTCGGGAGACGATGGCTCGGGCGGTGCGCCGATTCTCAGTAGGGTCTCACTGACCTGAGGGCTCTTCAGCGCGGCGACGCTCGCCGTGTGCAGGCGCTCGATGATTCCCGCGGGTGTTCCGGCAGGCGCTACCAGGCAATACCATGATGTGATCTCTATCGGCAGGCCTGCCTCGACGAATGCCGGGACATCGGGAAGCACGGGCGTACGCTGCTTGCTCGACACGGCGAGCGCGCGCAGCCGGCCCGATTGAGTATGACTGAGGACCGCAGGCGGACCCGAGAGCATGACCTCGATTTGAGCACCGAGGATCGCGGCCAGCGCGGGGCCTGAGCCTTTGAACGGCACGTGCGTCATCGATATGCCGGCGCGCTTCTTGAAAAGCTCCGCCGTGAGGTGTCCCGTCGTGCCGCTGCCGGCCGAACCGTAGTTGAGCTGTGTGCCCGACTGCTTTGCGTGGTCGACCAATTGCGTGATCGTCTTCGCCGGAACGTTCGGATGTACGGACAAGACCTGCGGGACTTTCGTGATCATCGAAATCGGCGCGAAGCTCTTGAGCGGGTCGTACTTCAGCTTCGAACCGTAGAGCGTAACGTTGACCGCCATCGGCGAGACGATGCCGAGAAGAATCGTGTACCCATCCGGCGGCGCGTTCGCTGCGATGCCCGTTCCCACCGTGCCGCCCGCGCCGCCGCGGCTATCCACGACGACCGTTTGACCGAGGAGTTCGGACATCTTCGCCGCGATCACCCGAGCAATCGGCTCTGCCGTTCCTCCGGGCGCGGTGGGATTCATGAAGCGTATTGGGCGCGTCGGGTAAGTCTCCGCTGACCAGGCCGCTGGCCCGGACAATCCTAGGGCAATGCCGACGGCCACGGCGTGCTGCGCTACTCTCATTGCTACTCCTCCTGAAAACTGCATCCCACCTTTACGCTTCCGGACTTGCGAACCTATCCGGTCAACAACTCGCTCCGTAGTCCTTGATCGATACGCGCCAGTGGATCCGGTCCTCATTCGGCGGGTAGTCCCCTGCGGCCTTGTGGTACGAGGATCGGTTGTCCCAGATGACCACGTCGCCCTTGCGCCACGCGTGTCGATACTGGCACGGCGGGGACTGCATGAACTGCGTCAACTCCGAGATGATCGCGTCGCTTTCGCTGGATGGCAGACCATCGATTGCGAGTATCTTCGCCTGATCGAAGTAGAGTGATTTGCGGCCTGTTTCCGGATGTACGCGCAGAAGAGGATGACGCGCGGGTTCGACCTTGCGCGCCTCGGCATCAAGCAGGTCGATGTTCAGTCGAGTTCGGCCCCCATAAATGAACTGGCCGACCTTTCCCTCGAGACGCTCCTTCAAGCGATTCGGAATGGCATCGTACGCCGCATATGCGCTGGAAAAGAACGTGTCCCCGCCCTTGCTTGGAATCGCGAGTGCATAGAGTTGCGTCGCCTTGTACGGCACCTTTTCATAGGAGCCGTCCGTATGGAAACCCTCCGCCCCTCGACGATAGATGTCGGTGTCGAGGGTGCCGTCGGCGCGAAACTTGTTGATTCCGAGCATCGTGATCTCCGGGTACTCCGGATGACGCGTCGACTTCGAGGGATGCGGGCACACAACGCCGAATCGACGGCTGTACGCCAGGAAATCCGGGATCTCCAGTGATTGGTCACGAACGCAGACGACGTTGCACTCGAGCCAGGTGCGGTAGATGAGATCGAACCCCGCGCCATCGAGCGTTCTCAGATCGACATCGAGGATTTCCGCACCGATGCCGTCGAAACGGTTGATCTTCATACAGTGAATGCCTCCTCCCGTCGCAGTCAGGTATCTGCAGTTCGATGCCGAAGTATTTTGGATGACCGGGATTGGGTCAATGCGTAATCCACAATGCGGTCGACATCGATCAGAGCAAGGCACTGCGACTTGTACTCGGACCACGGATTCGCAGTCGCTGCAACTCCGGGAAGTGACCCGGAACAACGGACTTCTCCCCGTTCTTACGACTTCACGGATGCCGGCAACCCATACCGGATGGCCTTTTCCCGGGTGCGTCGCAAATGGTCAAGGATCGGATCGGCCCGTTGTCCGCGGAAACCAAGCACCAGATCCTGCCCGGTGGCGTGCTGTGCTGCTATCCGGCTGATCAATACGTGATCGCGACATCTGCCGCTTGCGTCACTTCGCCAATCCCAGTTCCGTCAGCACCGCGCGATACTCGCCGACCTCCGATTTCAGAAATGCTGCGGCATCCTTCGCATTCATGAAGTCGGACACGAGAAAGTTGTCGGCAAGGTACTTCTTCCATTCCTCGGTCGAGACGAGTGCGCTGAACTCGGCTTCCCAGAACGCCACCTGCGCCGGCGTGAGTCCCTTGGGTCCGATGACGCCGCGCCAGAAGCGCGAGACGCTCGCGATGCCCACTTCGCGCCAGGTCGGTGTCGCGGCATAGACGCCGCCGAGGCGCGTCGTCGAGGAAACGGCGAGCGCGCGCAGCTTGCCGGCTTGCACATGCGGCGACGGGTTGCCCGGGCTGGAAACGAGTACGTCGATGTTGCCACCCAGGAGCGTGGCCATCGCTTGCGTCGATGCATTGAACACCACGACCTTCAGGTTGCGCAATTCGACGCCGGCCGCACGAGCCACCTGGGCAACTGCGATGTGCGACGGATTGCCCAGGCTCGTCGCGATGCCGAACGACACGCTGCCTGGCGCCTTCTTCAGACGCTCGACGAGATCCTGTGCAGTCTTCACCGCGGAATCGGCGCGAACCGTGAACACGATGTCTTCGCGCGACAAATGCACGATCGGGGTGACTTCGCTGGGTCCGATCGTGCTTGTGCCGAGGATCGGGTTGATGACGAGAGAGTTCGTCGTGAGCGAAAGGTAGTGGGGGTTTCCCGCATGGGTGTTGAGGTACGTCCACGCGATCGTATTGCCACCGCCCGGTTTGTTGATGACGTTGATCGGCTGCCCGAGATCCCGCTTTTCCTGAAGGATCCGCTGCGCCGCCCGAGCGGCGAGGTCAAGCGAGCCGCCCGCCGCCACGCCGGAAATGATTTCTATGGGGCGGGTGGGCCGCCAATCAGCCGCGTTTGCGGGTACTGCGCTGAACGCGACGGTTGTGAGCGAGGCCACCCACAGGGACTGCCGAATGCGGGCGAGCGTGGACCAGAGAGAGTTCATCGGAATGCTCCAGGGTTCTAGTGTCGTCAGGCGCCGCCACCCGGCGCATCGGGGTCGAAACGGAACACGGCAGCCGGCTCATCGCTGCGCGATTGATCTCGCGGTAAACGTCGCGACACGGCAAGCACGAAGGGTGCCACTCGCCGTAGCATCTTCAGCTGTGCCTCGTCGAGCGGGTAACCGGCGCGTTTCAACGCGAGGTCGAGTATCGTGGACGTTTCCTCATCGAGCGGTGCTTCGGCGTTCGCTGTCTGTGACTCGACGAGAGGCGTCTTCGCGGCGCCTGGCACGAGCGTTGGACGGCGTTCTCGCCACGACGTCGCGCGCTCGTAGGCGTGGCCGACGCGCAGTACGGTCGCTTCATCGAACGGGCGACCA
>JBIKKL010000176.1:0-8578 GCA_044360365.1 Burkholderiales bacterium
GGCAGCGGCTTTCTTTCCGCCGTGCACAGCCCCTATCAAACTGCGGAGAAAAGCAACTGCGGCCACTTCATGATCGCGATCAACATCTCCGTGCTCCAGCCCATCGCGGAGTTCCATGCCCGCATGGAGCGCTGGATTGCCGAACTGAAAGCCGTACCGCTCGCCCAGGGATTCGACGAGGTGTTCTATCCCGGCGAAATGGAAGCGCGAAACGACGCGCGCAATCGCAACGACGGGCTAACACTGCCCGCCGACACGATCCGCGACCTCGAGCGAATCGCGGACGAGATGGAGCTACGCGCGGAGCTTCCGTTCTGATCACCATCCAGTGTCCTGAGTCGGAAATTCGCTGACCCAATAGCGATAGCGTTCGGCAATGTGCCAACGAATCTCCGACTCAGGACACCAGGGGCCGAACGTCAGACGACGCGCCAACCCACCTGATCGCCGGCGCGAAACGGCACGAGCGTCTCATCGCCATACGGGAAAGCCTTGGGCACCGGGCACGGCTCCTTCACCAGCGTAATCGTTTCTCGATTGCGCGGGAGCCCATAGAAGTCGGCACCGTGCGCGCTCGCGAATGCCTCCAGGCGATCGAGCGCGCCGTTCGCGGCGAAGATCTCGGCGTAGAGCTCGATGCCTGCATGAGCGGTATACACCCCGGCGCACCCGCAATCGCATTCCTTCGTCGCGCGGGAATGGGGCGCGCTGTCAGTACCGAGAAAGAACTTGGGATTGCCCGATAGCGCCGCCTCGACCAGCGCATGGCGGTGCGTCTCGCGTTTGAGAATCGGCAGGCAGTAGTGGTGCGGACGCACTCCGCCCGAGAACAGGGCGTTTCGGTTGAGCAGCAGATGATGCGCCGTGATCGTCGCTGCGACACGCGCCGGCGTCCCGAGCACGAAGCGCACGGCCTCACGGGTCGTGATGTGCTCGACAACCAGCTTCAATCGAGTGTAGCGCTGCAGCAGGGGCGCCAGCACCCGATCGAGGAAGATATGCTCGCGATCGAACACGTCGACCTCTGCCCACGTGACTTCGCCATGCACGAGAAGCGGCATGCCGGCGTCCTCCATCGCCTCGAGCACGCTGCTCACCTTGTCCAGATCGGTGACGCCCGAGTCGGAGTTGGTCGTTGCCCCGGCGGGATAGTACTTCACTGCATGCACGATACCGCTCGCCTTCGCCCTGGCGATCTCGGCCGGGTCGGTATTGTCGGTGAGGTAGAGCGTCATCAACGGCTCGAAGGAAGCGCCCGCCGGCAGTGCGGTCAGAATGCGCTGTCGGTATGCCATGGCCATGGCCGTCGTCGTGATGGGCGGCCTGAGATTGGGCATCACGATCGCGCGCGAAAACCGCGTCGTCGTGTGCGGCAGAATCGCCCCCATCGGCTCGCCGTCGCGCAGGTGCAGATGCATGTCGTCGGGCTTGGTGATCGTCAATCTGGTCATTCGAAGTCTCGCTGAATCCTGCTCTGTCGATAGGAACGGTCGAAGGCCGACTCGCAGCCGAATCAACCGTCAAGATGTTCCCCTGAACCTCACTGCCAACTCGTACAATTCCTGGCGCGAAACCCCGGAAAGCTTCGACGCCAGCCGCGCCGCAGCCGCCGGCGACAACTCTTCCAGCAGCAGCCGCAACACGTTCTGCGCATCCACGCGCTGCGGCTGCTTCGCATCGGCACCGCCTACGATGAGCACGAACTCGCCGCGCTGCCGATTCTCGTCAGCGGCAAGCCACTGCGCCATTTCACCGAGACTGCAAGCGTGCACGGACTCGAAGCGCTTGGTCAGCTCGCGCGCCACGACGGCTCGACGCTCGCTCCCCAGCACCTCGGCAAGATCACGTGCCGACTCCAGCACCCGATGCGGAGCCTCATAGAAAACGAGTGCGTACGGCACTGCGGCGAGCGACTGGAGAACCTTGCGCCGCTCCCCCGCACGGGCGGGCAAAAACCCATGAAAGAGAAACCCCGCGTCGGGCATCCCGGACACCGACCAGGCTGCCGCCACGGCGCTCGGGCCTGGCACTGAGACGATCGGGATCCCGGCGGCTCGAACGATTTCCACCAGATTGGAACCGGGGTCGGACACCACCGGGGTACCCGCATCGGATACGAGGGCGACCGCCTTTCCCGACTGCAAAGCCTCTAGCACCCGCGTCGCGGCCTTGCGCTCGTTGTGCTGGTGCAGGGAGACGAGCGGCTTCTCGATCTGAAAATGCGCAAGCAGGCGAGCGGTAACACGCGTGTCTTCGCAAGCGATGACATCTACCGTACGCAGTGTATCGAGCGCGCGCAGCGTCACGTCCCCCAGGTTACCGATCGGGGTCGCCACTACATATAATCCTGGTCTGCAAACAAGGTCGGTCATCTGATGCCCAATGACGCTCGGCGCAAAATCCTGAAGGCGGTCTGCGCGACTTTACTATACGGCACCGCCTTCGGCGCAGGTGCACAAGCATCCGCGCCCGAGCGAACGCGTATCGCCCTTCTGCTGCCACTGTCGTCTCCGGCTTTCGCCCGAGCCGCTGATTCGGTGCGCCAGGGCTTTCTTTCCGCCGCGCAGCTCGATTCCGTGGAGAAGTTCGATATCGCCGTGTATTCAACGACGGATGACCCGGCCAACGTCGTCGCGGGCTACGAGCAGGCCGTCTCGGAAAACGCGCGCCTCGTAGTCGGTCCGCTGACACGCAACGGCGTAACTTCGGTCGCGTTGCGCGTGAGGCCGGGCACACCCGTACTGGCTTTGAATTTCCCGGACAACGATGGCGCGCTGCCCGAAGGGGTGTACACGTTCAGCCTTCAGCTGGAAGCCGACGCCCGTCAAGTCGCCCGCATGGCGTACGACGACGGACGGCGCAGCGCCCTGGTCCTTTCGGATACCCTCCCGCTCGCACGCCGCATCCAGAAGGCGTTCACTGAAGAATTCACCCGCCTGGGCGGGCGGATATCCGCCGACTTCGTGTTTCGACCCAACACAGCGGACCTCGTGGCACTGCGCGAAGCGACGGTGAGCGGCCAATTCGACATGGCTTTCTTGTGTATCGACAGCAAGCCGGCGCGCGTTGCTCGCGGCTATATCGACAACCGACTCGCCGTATACGCAACCTCCCAGGTGCTGGAGGGCTCGCCCGATCGACTCCGCGATGCCGAATTGAACGGCATCCGCTTCGTGGGCATGCCATGGCTGCTGCAGACCGACCATCCTGCGGTCATGGCGTACTCCCGGTCGCCGAATGCCCTGCCTGCAGCGACAGACTTCGAGCGACTCTACGCGTTCGGCATAGATGCCTATCGGATCGCCGCCGATCTCGTGCGCGGCCAAGAGATCGGCCGCACTCCTCTCGACGGCGTGACGGGGCGCATCAGCCTCGGCGCCGGGCAACTTTTTACGCGTGAACTCACAGCTGCGCAGTTCGTGGACGGCCAACCGATCCCTGCGGTGAGCCGGCCTTGAACGATCGCGGCCGCGATGCCGAAGCCCTCGCGGCGAGCTATCTGCAACGGCAAGGCCTGCGCATCGTGGAGCGCAACTGGCGCTGCCGCTTCGGGGAGATCGATCTGATTGCACGCGACGGTGCCTCGCTCGTCTTCGTCGAAGTCCGCGCCCGCACGTATTCGCAATACGGGGGAGCCGCCGAGAGCATCGATCGGCGCAAACGAAGTCGCCTGATCGCGGCAGCCACCCAATATCTGGCACGCGCGGGACTGGAGACGCCGTGTCGCTTCGATGCTGTGCTGATGCAGGCCGCGGAAAAACCGCAGTGGATCCGCAATGCGTTTTCCATCGACTGACGGCCGATGAACCGCAACGACTCGTGACGCAGCAGGCACGGCCCGTGCACGGCATCGCGACTTGCTATGGTCGGCGCTAAACGACTATCCTTGCGCCCACATCGGACAACCTCGTCGCGGCATGGATCTCGCTGAACGCATTTCGACCAATTTTCGCGACAGCGCGAACCTCAAGCTCGCCGCCCTGGACGAACTGAAGGGCCCCATCGGGGCCGCGATCGAATGCATGGTCGGCTGCCTGCGCAGCGACGGCAAAATCCTCGCGTGCGGCAACGGCGGGTCCGCCGCAGATGCCCAGCACTTCTCCTCGGAACTTCTGAATCGCTTCGAAGCCGAACGACCAGGACTCGCGGGCATCGCGCTCACCACCGACACCTCCACGATCACTTCGATTGCAAACGACTACGACTTCGAACAGATCTTCGCCCGCCAGGTGCGCGCACTCGGCCACCCCGGCGACGTTCTGCTCGCCATATCGACGAGCGGAAATTCACGCAACGTCATTGCCGCCATTCACGCAGCACACGAGAACCAGATGACGGTGGTCGCCCTCACCGGCCGTGGCGGCGGCGTGCTGATCGATGAATTGGGCGCCAACGACATCCATATCTGCGTACCGGCCACGGTTACGGCGCGCATCCAGGAAGTTCATCTGCTTACCTTGCACTGCCTCTGCGATGGTATCGATTGTCTGCTACTAGGAGTTCGCTGATATGCGCTACTCGTCTCTGGCATTGGTTTTGGCGTTAACAAGTTCCCTGCTGCTGTCCGGCTGTCCGGCTGTCGTTGTGACGGGCGTGGGTGCCGGGGTTGTCGCCGCCGAAGATCGGCGGACACTCGCCACCCAGGCGGAAGACCAGGGCATCGAACTCAAGACGGTGAACCGTGTCGCCGAGGCACACAACGATGCGGTGCATCTTAATGTCACCAGCTTCAATCGCATGGCGCTCCTTACCGGAGAAGTCCCGAACGACAAGGTGAAGCAAGGCATCGAACGCATCGCGCGCTCGGTCGAGAACGTGCGCGGGGTGCAGAACGAACTCACCGTCGGCCCGCCCACATCGCTCTCGACGCGCGCGAACGACAGCTTCGTGACATCCAAGATCAAGGCCCGATTCGTCGATGCACAACGTTTCAACGCAATCCACGTGAAGGTCGTCACCGAGAATTCGGTCGCCTACCTGATGGGGCTGGTCAAGCGCCAGGAAGCAAAGGATGCCGTCGAAATCGCGCGCACCACCCAGGGCGTGAAGACGGTCGTGACGGTCTTCGAATATCTCGACTAAGCGTGCGACGGCTGCAAGCAGTCATTCGCTGAACGGGCATCCGACTCGGAACGGCCGATGGATCCGCAGCCTGTCGCCTTCGAAACGAAGCTCTGCACGTCAGATGAGGCGGCCGTTCGCGTCACGGGGCTCATGCGCCCCCTGGTGTTTACCAACGGCTGCTTCGACATTCTGCATCGCGGGCATGTCACCTATCTCGCACAAGCCCGTGGGCTCGGTGCGAGTCTCGTCGTTGCCCTGAACACCGATGCCTCGGTGCGTCGCCTGGGCAAGGGGGGCGAGCGTCCAATCAATCGCCTGGAAGATCGCGCGGCAGTCGTGGCGGCACTGCAAAGTGTCGACCTGGTGACGTGGTTCGACGACGATACGCCGCTCACCCTCATTGCAGCGTTGCGCCCCGACATCCTGGTCAAGGGCGGCGACTGGTCCGAGGACAACATCGTCGGCGGCGCCGAAGTGCGTGGTTGGGGCGGACGCGTCGTCTCGATTCCCTTCACACACGATCGATCGACGACGGCAGTCGTCGAGAAGATCCGACAGCTGGAACGCAAAGGCTGCTAGTGTCCTGTGTCGGAGATTCGTAGCGGAAGTGCGGGTCGCTACCATCGATCCCATGCGTGGGAAAAGTGTCGAAATCGGCGCCAGACGCGAAGGAAACCGCCCCTCAAGTTGGACACCTGGCGAGCATTTCCGACAAAGTATGGCGTCGATACTCGGCGCTTTTATGGCGCGAATCTCCGACACGGGACACTAGCCCGTCGGACTGAATCTCACGACGGCGCGGAATCAAGTCCGGCAAGCATGCCCAATGCAAGGCCAGCCCCGCGCTCGACAGCCCACCGACGCATCAGATTCCGCTCGGCAGTTCCCCGGCGCCGCGAAGTGAGCGCCGCGCCAGCGCCCAGCGATGCGTCTCCGAGGGGCCGTCGTAGATGCGGAAAGCGCGGATCTCGCGGAAGATCCGCTCGACGACGGTGTCGTGCGTCACGCCCATCCCGCCGAGAATCTGCACGCAGCGATCCGCGACCCGATACAAGCCTTCCGAGCAGATGACCTTCGCCATGCTGGACGCCGAGCCCGCAGATTGCCCTTGATCGAGCAGCCAGGCGCAATGCCAGATGGCAAGCCTGCACTGATGCATGTCGAGATCGTTGTCGGCCAGCATGAAGCCCACGCCTTCGTGTTCGCCGAGTGTCTTGCCGAACGCCTGTCGCCGGGAGGCATAACGGCGCGCAATATCGTGCGCGCGGGTGGCCGCGCCGAGCCAGCGCATGCAATGCGTGAGGCGCGCGGGCGCGAGTCGCACCTGGGCGTATTTGAAGCCTTGTCCCGGCGCCCCGAGCACGTTCTCCACGGGGACGCGCAGGTTCTCGAATCGGAGCACGGCGTGTCCGCCCGCAAAGCCCTGATCGATCGTATCGAGGACACGTTCGATACGGATACCCGGCGCCTCCATGTCCGAGAGCAGCATGGTCGCACCTTCCTCGGTACGCGCCATGATGATCGCGAACGCGGCGCCCTGTGCGCCGGTGATGAGCCATTTCACGCCGTTGACGACATAGTGGTCGCCATCCCGCTTCGCCTCGGTGCACAACAGATTCGGATCCGCACCGGCGCCCGGCGCCGGCTCCGTCATCGCGAAGCACGACCTGACCTCTGCCCTCGCCAACCGCCGAAGAAACCTTTCCTTCTGCGCGTCGGTCGCGATCAGTTCGAGCATGTGCATGTTGCCTTCGTCGGGCGCCGAGATGTTCATCGCGATCGGACCGATCGGCGAGTAGCCCGCTGCCTCGAAGACGATCGCGCAACTGACATGATCGAGCCCGAGACCGCCCCAATCCGCACCGACATGCGGCGCGATGAGTCCCTCGGCATCGGCGAGCGCGTTGAGTTCCCGCCGAAAGTCGTCCTGCGGGCCGTGGGGACCCTGGCGCGGATCACGCTCGAGCGGGATGATGCGGTTGAGAATGAAATCGCGCACGCGATCGCGCAGCGCCTTTTGCTCCGGGGTCATCGAAAAATCGATCATGGTTCCTCCCTCCTTGCACGGGCCGGCACGCCGGCCATCATCCAGCGGCTGCGCATGCCGCGGCCCTTACCTCGCTGCCGGCGAATCCCGCGGCGATCTCCACGATGCGAGCCGCCGCCTCCGGCGTCGGTTCCGCAATGGCAATGGTCGAAAATTTCACGAGATCCGATCTTTGCACGATCGCGCTGTTTCTGACCTTGATCTCGCGCATTCGCACCTGATGCACGTTCGCCGCCTCCTCCGACCGGAAGATGCCGAGCGACACGGCATTGCGCCAGCCTTCGTCGTTCACGACGCGCGCATCGCGCACACCAAGCTCTTCGAGCTCGCGCACGCGCCTCTCGGCCTCCTCGCGCGATTTCGCCGGCGGCAGATGGACCCACCAGACCACCGTGCCCGGTGCCTCGACCACGCTCGTCTTCCCGATCTTGAGCGCCGTCAGTGCTTCCCGGGCACGAGTCAACTCCGCGGCGGCCAAGGGGCCCCACTCCAGGCATGCAGCAGCGACCGGCTTTCGCGCAACCGAACCATCCCGCAGCTGCTTGACCTGGTCCGCATTGACTTCGAGCGGACGGACATCCAGCAGGGAGCGCTGTGAAGTCGGGCCGAGCGCGATGTACGCCGCGACTGCGAGATTGGCCAGAAAAAGAATCAACGCGCCGATGCGCATCCCTACTCGTCCTCTTCGGCAATGGTCGCGAGACCTTCCAGAACGAGATTGTCGACGACGACGGCTGGCAACGACAGCATGGGCTGCAGCAGCGCCGCACTGCCGCCGCTTAGAACCACCCGCAGCGACTCGTGACCGCCCTCGCGCATGAAGGCGCCCATGCGTTCGATGGCGCCGGCCGCAGCGTGCACCGCGCCGCTCATGATCGCATCGCCGGTGTTCGACGGAAAAAACCGCACTTCGCCCGGACGCAGCTTGAGCCCTGCCGTGTGCTCGTCGAGTGCACGGCGCATGAGTTCGATGCCCGGCACGATGATGCCCCCGAGAAACAACCCCTCTTCGGTCAGCGCATCGACCGTCAATGCGGTGCCGGCATTGACAACGAGCGAGGCACCGGGCAGCAGCGCATGGGCGCCGAGCAGTGCCGCCCAGCGATCGCAGCCGAGCTGACCGGGCTCGTCGTAGCTCGACCGTACGCCGCACTGCATCGGCTGACTCGCGATGAACTCCGGCGCGCAGGCCACGTCGACGAACACCTCGTCGATGCGAGCCTTTGCATCGGCGCCTGCCACATTGGAGACCAGAATGCGCTCGAACGCCTGCCCGCGCACGGTCGCAGCCCAATCGGCCAGCGCCTTGCTGTCGAGCGTTGCGCACGAACCGACCTGCACCCACGCACCCGCGTGGCGCAGCCCCCATTTGATTCGGGTATTGCCTACATCGATCGCCAAGATCATCACACCGCCCGCAGCGAAACGTCGCCCGTATGAATCGCACGGACGCCCGACCCGGTTTCT
>JBIKKL010000177.1:0-8549 GCA_044360365.1 Burkholderiales bacterium
CTGCATCACCTCGAGCAGCGCGCTCTGCACCTTGGCCGGCGCGCGATTGATTTCGTCGGCGAGCAGCAGATTGGTGAAGACCGGACCGAGCGTGGTGCCGAAGTCGCCGGTCTTCTGGTTGTAGATGCGCGTGCCGACCAGATCGGCGGGCAGGAGATCCGGCGTGAACTGGATACGCTTGAACGCCCCCCGAATGGTGCGGGCCAGCGTCTTCACGGTCAGGGTCTTGGCGAGACCGGGTACGCCTTCGACCAGAAGATGCCCTTCGGCCAGCATCGCGATCAGCACGCGTTCGAGAAAATGGTCCTGTCCGACGACGACGCGCTTGATCTCGTACAGGATGCGCTCCATCAGTTCGCGAACGCTGGCGGTGTGGTCGTCGCTCGTCATCCGGTGGTACTCCCGTGGTCGTCTGCGCTGCGATGAGTGGTCAAAACGGCGGCATGCCGAGCGAGTTGCCGGCCGCACCGATCGTTACAGCAAAACCGATGCCGATGAAGGTGCCCGCCTCGGTCGGATTCAATATGGCGGTCACGATACCGACGACGTCGCCCTGCATCGTCACCAGCGGACCGCCGGAATTGCCGGGATTCGCCGCCGCATCGAACTGGATGAGTTTGGTCAGGACGCGCTCGCCCTTGGGGGATCGAAACTCCCGATCGAGCCCGGAGACGACACCCGAGGAGACCGATGGACCGATCCCGAACGGAAAGCCTACGGCGACGACTTCGTCGCCCGGCTTCAACCGCCCGGCAGAACCGAGCGTCGCAGCGGAAAGATCGTCGGGAATCGTCTTCGCCTTGATCACGGCCAGATCGTTCTCCGGATGAATGCCGACCACTTCGGCGTCGGACTCCGTACCATCGTAGAACACGACGCGCACGAGCTTGGTGCCGCGGATGACATGCAGGTTGGTGAGGATCGTACCGTCGTCGACGACGACCACCCCTGTGCCGACACCGAACTCTTCCATCCCCTCCGGGATCACCAGCGGTTTCGGCTTCTTCTCGCCGTTGGCGCGGGACCCTGGATCGGGCACGAAAGCCTTGGGCTTGGGTTTGGCACCGCCCTTTCTCGGGGCGGCATCGACGAACCCGCGCACCAGCACCACGGCAGGCCGGATGGTCTCCGCAGCCTTGGCGGCCCGCGACGGCAGCGCCTTGTTCTCCAGCGTCTTGAATACCGCGGCGTCGGCGGCTTCCTGCGTGAATGCCGGTGGCGTTGGCGCCCAGCGATAGAGGCCGAAGACGAGCCCGATCAGGACCAGCAAGGCGAGAACGCGGTGGGTTCGGTCGAGACGCGAGTAGCGAGCGCGCAGGGCGGCCCATCGCCCTCGACTCGCCACAGGATCGGCGATGGCTTCCCCGCGCGAACCGGCGGGCGCGTCGGCCGAACCGCTCGTCTCGGCGACGCGCTTCGAAGCGCTGTAGATGACCTGCCGTTTCATCGATCGGCTATCCCGCGATGGCGACACTGTGCCCGAGTGCACGTTAGCACGCTTGCCGCTTCGCGCCTACCGGGCTTTCGACGCAGCAACGACCAACGACACTGCGCACGCGTGTATATTGTCCGTCGCACGGCATGCCTGCAATGGATGCCCCGGTTCGGTGCGAGCGAGGACGCCTATGCGCTTTCTGTGGTCGGATCTGCTTTGGGCCCTGCTGCTTGTCCCCATGCTCGGTGGGGCTTATGTCTTTGCGTTACGCCGCAGAAAACGCGGCGCCTTGCGCTATGCCAGCCTGGGGCTCCTGCAGGATGCGCTCGGCCCTGGACAGTGGGTGCGCCGTCATCTTCCTGTCACACTCATTGCGCTCGCGCTTGTCTGCGCGCTCGTCGGCCTTGCCCGTCCGGTCGCCGTTTTCGCCTTGCCGAACCAGTATCAGACCATCGTGCTCGCGATGGATGTGTCGCGCAGCATGCGGGCCGTCGACATCGAGCCGTCGCGCATCATCGCGGCGCAAACCGCAGTGAAGGAATTCATCAAGGAATTGCCGGTCAACGTGCGCGTGGGCATCGTCACGTTCGCCGGCACGGCCGCCCTGGCGCAAAGCCCGACCGAGAACAAGGAAGATCTCATCGCAGCCGTCGACCGCTTCCAGCTGCAATCGCAGACGGCCATCGGCAGCGGACTCGCGATGGCCCTCAACACGCTGCTGCCCGAATCGCCCATCGAGATCGATGAGAACTTCTTCTTCGGCAGCGCCCCTGCGAAGACGAACCCGCCGGTGCCCGCGCAGCCCGTCAAGCCGGTCGCGCCCGGTTCGTATCGCGCAGGCGCCGTCGTGCTGATGAGCGACGGACGGCGCACCACCGGCCCGGATCCGATCAAGATCGCGAAGCTCGCAGCAGAACGCGGCGTCAAGGTCCATACGATCGGCTTCGGCGCAGCTGCGGGCGGCATGGCAAGCATCGATGGCCGGTCGATGTTCATGCGCTTCGACGAGACTGCCTTGCGGGCCATCGCCGGCATAACGGAAGGGCAATATACCCATGCCGGAAACGCCGCGGATCTGCACAAGGTGTATGCCGAGCTCACGACGAAGCTCGTGCTCGAGCGTCAGGAGACCGAGCTCACCGGCATCTTCGGCGGCGCCGCAGCGATGCTGGCAACGATCGCGGCGATGCTTTCCCTGCTCTGGTTTCACCGCACGAGCGGCTGAGTTCCGAGCTGCCTCCTGCGCCGGGATGTGTGCGGCATGGAACGGCGAGGGGTGCCACGGCGTAGACGCGAACGCATCGGTACGCTCGCCAGCACGTTTCCTGCCGCCCGGCATTATCGGCGACAATCGATCGGCAGGCGCATCCCACGCATATCGCATTGTGGACGCAGGTCCTCGGTCAACCCAAGGAGGAGCAGCATGGACATTCCGGAGAGAATCGTCGAAGACAAGGTCGTGATCGTCACCGGAGCAGGCGGCGGCATCGGCTCGGAAATCGCGAAGATGATGGCTCAGCAGGGCGCGAAGGTCGTGGTCAACGACATCGGCAGCTCGGTCAACGGCGAGGGACGCAGCACCGGCCCCGGGCAGGCGACCGTCGATGCCATCCGCGCGCAGGGCGGCGAGGCCGTTCTGAACACCGACAGCGTGGCTCAGTGGGACGGTGCCCAGCAGATCGTCCAATGCGCGCTGGACACCTACGGACGCATCGACGCGGTGGTCAACAACGCGGGCATACTGCGCGATGTCATGTTCCACAAGATGACGCGCGAAGACTGGGATCTCTGCCTGGGCGTCGTGCTGACCGGTTCGGCCTACGTGAGCCTTGCCGCCGCACCGCACTTTCGCAAGCAGAACGGCGGTGCGTTCGTGCACCTGAGCTCGACTTCCGGCCTCATCGGCAACATGGGGCAGGCCAACTATGCCGCCGGCAAGATCGGCCTGGTCGGTCTGTCGAAAGGCATCGCCATCGACATGGCGGCGTTCAAGGTGCGTTCGAACGTCGTGGCACCGACCGCATTCACGCGCATGACCGAATCGATCCCGACGAAGACGCCCGAGCAGCAGGCGCGGATGGCGGCACGCGAGACGATCCCCGCGATCAAGAATGCCCCGCTGATAGTTTTCCTGTGCAGCGACCTCGCCAAGGACATCACCGGGCAAGTGTTCTATTCGCGCAAGAACGAGGTGATCCTGTTCAACCAGCTGCGTCCGATCCAGCGAGCGCACAAGGAAGGCGGCTGGACGCCGCAGGAAATCGCGAAGTACATGGTGCCCGCGTTCAAGACCTCGTTCCAGGCCGTGGACCAGACCCGCGACGTTTTCCAGGGCTATCTCCCGTAATCCGGAAATTCGGTGCCAGGCACGTGCCTGGCACCGAATTTCGCAGTTTGGTCGTCGACACGCTCGAGGAGAACAACTCGCTATGCAGATCGCACGAATCATCACGGCGACATGCTGTATTGCGGCAGCCTTCGGCGCAGCCGCACAGTCTTATCCGAGCCGCCCCATCCGACTGATCGTCCCGTCCGCGCCGGGCGGATCCCCCGACATCGCCAGCAGACTGATCGCAACGGAGCTCACCCGACAGATGGGTCAGCAGGTGCTCGTCGACAACCGGCCCGGCGCCAGCGGCCTGCTCGGCATCGACATGATGGCGAAGGCCCAACCCGACGGACACACGTTGGGGCTGGTCACGTTCTTCATCTCCACCAGCCCGAGCCTGGTCAGGAAGCTGCCCTTCGACGCCATGCGGGATTTTCAGTGGGTCGTGCATCAAACCACGGTACCGAACGTCATCACTGTGCAGAATTCACTCCCGATCACCTCGACGGCATCGCTCATCGATTACGCGAAGGCGAACCCGGGCAAGATCGCCTTCGGTTCGGTGGGTGAAGGCACCAGCATGCATCTGTCGATGGAGCTGTTCCAGAACATGACGGGGACGAAGATGCTTCACGTCCCCTACAAGGCCATCCAGATGGCGATCACCGATGTCGTTTCCGGACAGCTGCAACTGGTGAGCGACAACATCGCCTCGGTGCTGCCGCACGTGAAGTCGAACCGGGTGCGGGCACTCGGCGTCACGACTCTGAAGCGATCTCCCGCAGCGCCCGATCTGCCTGCAATTGCAGAAACGGTACCCGGCTACGAGATCGCCCCGTGGGGCGGCTACGTGGTGCCTGCCCGCGTGCCGCGGGAGGTCGTGGTGCGCCTCAACGCGGAGATCAACAAGGCGTTGAAAGCCCCACCCGTCCATGACCGCCTCACCTCACTGGGCAGCAACATCATCGGCGGCACCCCGGAGCAGTTCGCCGATCACGTCAGGCGCGAAATCGCGAAGTGGGCCGGCGTCATCAAGGCGGCAGGCATCGAGCCGCGATGAACGCTGTGCCAGGCACGTGCCTGGCACAGCGTTCGGGGTCAGTCGGGGGTGAGCTTCGCTGCTCTCGCGACCTTGCCGATCCGATCGTATTCTTCCCGGATGAAGCGCGCGAATTCGTCCGGCGTGGACGATACGGCCTCGGACGCGTTTTTCGCCACCAGTTGTTTTACCTCGGGCGTATTCAACATCCTCACGATCGCCGCATTCAGCTTTGCGACAATCGGTGCCGGCGTACCGCGCGGTGCGACGATGCCACCCCACCCGGTCGACTGATAGCCGGGCACGCCCGCCTCGGATGCCGTCGGGATGTCGGGCAATTGCGGGGAGCGCTTGATGTCGCTCACCGCCAAAGCGCGCAGCCGGCCCGCTGCGATGTGCGGCAGCGTCGCGCCCATCGGCGTGAATGTCCACTGCGATTCGCCGGCCACCACCGACATCACCGAGTGGCCTGCGCTCTTGTACGGGACATGCAGCGTCTTGATGCCGGCAAGGGACGCGAACAGGGCGCCGGCGAGATGCCCGGAGGATCCCACGCCGGGCGACGCCATCGCGTACTGATCCGGCTTCGCCTTGAGGAGCGCGATCAACTCTTTCACGCTCGTCGCCGGCACCGAGGGATGCACGCACAGCAGGCTCTGTCCCTTGTCAGTCAACGAGACGGGCACGAAGTCCCGAAAGGGATCGTAGGGGAGCTTCTTGTAGGTGTGCGGCGCGATTGCGAGCCCCGGCGCGTTGCCGCGTCCGATGGTGTAGCCATCCGGGGTGGCCTTGGCGATGAGGTCGACGCCCAACATGCCGCCCGCTCCCGGCCGACTGTCGACGATCACCTGCTGACCGAGCTGTTCGCCGAGGCCCTTGGCGATGATGCGCGCAAGCACGTCCGCGCTCGAACCCGGGGCGTTGGGAAGGATGTAACGAACGGGACGGCTCGGATAGTTTGCGGCGTCGTCTGCCGCATCGGCCGCGGCCGGCCTCATCCCCGCCGCCAGGACGACAACGCCCAATACGATGGCGCCCAGGTTGTGCTGCTCCATGGCAGATCCTCCTCCGTTGGTGCGACCACGGGCCGCCACGAGACAGGATAGGAAGAGTTGCCGATGCGAGCAAGGGAGGATCCACATTGTGTCCGGCGGAATCAATGTAGCGGGGCTATCCGCCGCCCGCGGCCCTCCGCGTACTACGTACCGGGTGGTCATCGACCGTAGCGCTCGTAACCCGATGGTTCGATTCATCACCGAATCAGCACCCGGGGAACGTCCGTTCGCCTGCAAGTGTATATTCGCGGAAGGGCCCGGATTGCATGGGCAACAACGTTCATACAATGCGCCTCGTGCGCTTGCGTGCCAACTCATAGGGAGTCACGACGATGATCAAATTCCTTGCACACCTTGCGCTCGCCGCTGCGATGGGTGCCGCCGCGGGTGCCGCAAACGCGGCGGGCGGCGTATCGGTCACTCAGAGGGAAGCCTCCGGAATCACCGCCGGCATGAGCATCGCGGATGTACGTCGCGCCATCGGCAGACCGGCGAGCGACGTTCAATACCGCCATGAACCCGGCCCGGTCTGGCTTTACCACGTCACCGATGCGATCGATCCGGTGTATCTCGAAATCTCGTTCGGCAAGGATGGCAAAGTCGTAAGCGTCAGCCAGTATGTCGATCCGCGGGCTTACACCGGAAAGTAGAAGCGTCGATCGCCCGGGGGCCAGGCGTATGATCGGTCGCTCCGTGCAATCGATGCACCGTGTTGCGCAACCTCGCCCGAAGAGACCCTGTCATGACGCCGACCGCATCCGGATACCCGAAGCCCCGTGCCCACACCTGGACCGTCACCGACTTTCGCTTCCACACCGGCGAGTCGCTGCCTGAGGTTCGCCTGCATTACCACACCGTCGGTGATCCCAAGGGCGAGCCCGTGCTCATCCTGCACGGTACGGTCGGGGCCGGCGAAGGCTTCCTCACGCCGAAGTTCGCCGGCGAACTCTTCGGCCCCGGGCAGCCGCTGGACGCCGCGCGATACTTCCTGATCCTGCCGGATTCGATCGGCGGCGGGCAATCGAGCAAGCCTTCCGACGGTCTGCGCATGCGCTTCCCGCGCTTCAACTACGATGATGCCGTCCTCGCGCAATACCGTCTCGTCACCGAACACCTGGGCATCCGTCATTTGCGCATGGTCATCGGCAACTCCATGGGCGGCATGCAGGCATGGCTGTGGGCCCAGCAGTACCCGGATTTCATGGATATCGTCGTGCCCATGGCCTCCCTGCCGACGGCGATGTCGGGCCGCAACTGGATGATGCGTCGAATGATCATCGATGCCATCCGCAACGATCCCGAATGGAACAACGGCGAGTACACCCGGCAGCCGCGCGGCGTGCACACCGCCTCGGTGTTTTTCAGCATCGCCACCAACGGCGGCAACATCGGCCTGCACCGCGCCGCACCCACCCGCGAACAGGCCGACGCCTATCTCGACAAAGCCCTGGCTCAACCCTTCACGGGCGATGCGAACGATCTGCTCTACCGCTGGGAATCCTCGCGCGACTACGATCCAGAACCTGGCCTCGAGCGCATCAAGGCACGGCTGCTCGCAATCAACTCGGCGGACGACGAGCGCAACCCGCTCGAACTGGGCGTCATGCAGAAGGCCATCGAGCGCATCCCCCATGCGAAGCTCCTCGTCGTTCCCGCGAGCGCAGAAACCATGGGCCACAGCACGACGGGGAACGCGAAGTTCTGGAAGCGCGAAATCGCCGAACTGCTGGCTGCGGCTCCGCGACGCAACTGAGCGTCCGGGCGATCCGGCTACAACACGCCCTGGCCGAGATCCAGGCTGCCCTTCGCAAGGCTCAGGCGCAGTACGTCAGCCGCCCCTTCGGCCGTGCGCAGAGCGCGCGACACCCGATAGAGCGCTTCGAGCGGATGGCCGACCGTAAGCGACTTGCCGCCCACGAGTTCGATCGCCGCATCGACCACCTCGCTCAGCGTCTGTGCGGCAAACACCTTGCACGCGATGCACTCGTTGATGACACCGGCCCCCGACTGCGCCAATCGCGCAGTACGATACACCATGCTGCGTGCGGCAAACGTCTGGATGCGCATCTCGGCGTAGCGCAAGCGAACGCCCTCGCGCGCTGCAAGCGGTTCACCCGAACGATGTACCGCGATGAGATGCGTGTGGACGTGCTGCACGACCCAGCGCGCCAGTCCGACCGCACGTGCTGCGACCGCAAGCCGGGTATCACCGATTTGCCCCAGAGCGCGAGGCAGACCTTCGCCTGGCCGCCCCACCATGCGATCGGCCGGCACGCGAACGCCGTCGAACCGGAACGCGGCGTGGTGGCTGCCGTCGAGGGTCTCGAAACGGTGTTCGATCGACACGCCCGGCGCATTCGTATCGATCACGAGCATCGAGCGCCCCTCACCCGGCACTTCGACGAGTACGTTCAGGAAATCGGCTTCCCCGCCGCGCGTCACGTACGACTTGCGTCCATCGACGCGATAGTGACCGTCGCCCGTCGGCACCGCACGCGAGAAATGCTCGGCATCGTCCGGCTCGGTGAATGCGAATCCGGCACGCATCCGCCCGTCGATCAGGGGCGCGAGATAGCGACTGCGCAATGGCTCTTCGCAGGCCGCGAGCACGCCCGGGCCCGGTCCGAAAACGAGTCGATCGAAGCCGGTGTTGTATCCTGCGAGCGTATCGCGAACGACCGTCAGAGCGAG
>JBIKKL010000178.1:0-8530 GCA_044360365.1 Burkholderiales bacterium
AACCTGACCGCGAATTCCCGACTCCAGTCCATGGTTGGGCATGCACGAATAACCTTTCGCTACACAAGGAGCAGTCGATGAGAGCCTTGAACATCGTGGGATGCGGACGTGCCGGGCGCACGTTCGCGCGTCTTTTCGCGCAGGGGCATGCGTTTGTGGTGCAGGATCTGCATGACCTGAACCCTGCCGCCGCGCGCGCGTGTGCCCAGTTCGCCGATGTCGGGACGCCCGTGAAACGCCTGCAGGACATGCGTCCCGCCCCAGTCTGGTTGATTGCAACACCGGACGACGCCATCGTCGATACGGCGGCTGCACTCGCTGCCTCAGGCGTGCTCGTTCCCGGCAATGTCGTCGTTCACCTGAGCGGCGCAACGCCGTCGCTCGACATGGCGGCGGTGATCGAACTGGGCGCGCACGCGGGCAGTTTTCATCCGCTGAAGACCTTCGCCGACCCTGGTTACGCGGCCGGATCCTTTCCGGGCACCTTCGTGGCGATCGAGGGGGACAAGAAGGCGATCAAGCTCCTGCGCGTCGCATTGCGCAAGATCGGCGCACGCATCTTCGAAATCGAGCCCGGGCACAAGGTGCTCTACCATGCCGGCAGCGTGATGGTCTGCAACTACCTGACCGCACTGCTCGACGCCGGACTGCAATGCTACGAGGCTGCGGGCATCAAGCTCGATACCGCCTACCAGATCATGGAGCCTCTGGTGCGGGAGACCGTCGACAACGTGTTTCGTGTCGGCACGGTGCGGTCACTGACCGGGCCCATCGCGCGCGGCGACGATGCCGTCGTCGCGCGCCAGCTGGAGCACCTCGAACGGCTCGACCCTCGTCTTGGAGCGATTTACCGCGAGCTGGGACGCGCAGCCTTGAAGATTTCGCGCAGCAAGGGCGAGGCCGAGCCGCGCAAGCTCGCTCGGATCGCACGTGCGCTGAAGTAGGGGGCAAGTCTGCGGTGGGGGTTAGCGCGAACGCGGACGACCGTGGCGTCCGAAGGGTGCTGAGCGCGCGAACGGTGCTGCTATGATCGCCGAAGATTCAAGGATTCCCCCACTCCGATGACACACGACGACGCTGCCGTCTTGCGTGACCTCGTAATGCAGGGCCTTGCCCGCAATCGGCGGCCCGGTCTGCACTTTCCCGGACACTTCATGGCGCTCGATCGCCGCCAGTTCGACCGCGACGCCGTCGTGCTGGCGTTGCCAACGGGCCCGCACATCGCCGATGCGCAGGGGCGCATCGGTTTGCCTGCCGTGAGCCTGCTCGTCGACGTGACCCTCGCGACCTCCATGCGCCCTTTTCTCGCGCCGGGCGTGAGAACGGCGACGGTCAGCATGCAGATCGTGTTTACCGGCCTGGACCCGGTGGGCGAATTGGTGTGCGAAGCGCAGTGTCTGGGCTTCTCCACGGAAGCGGCGCTGCCTCAAGCCGTGTGCCGCGGTGTGTTGAAATCGTCGCACGGGGTGGTTTGCTATTGCTCAGGTACCTTCGTGCAGTTGGCGACGCCACCGGGCGTGACGCTGGCACCGACGGCATGGGAAGTGGATACCTCGGGCGAGACGCCGCCCATCGAGGGCACGCCGCTGTCGGAGGCCGAACGACAAGTGCTCAGGCATACGGACCGGGTGCTGCGCTCGCTCGGTCCGGGCGAATGCTTCGTCGATCGCTTCTGGGGTGGGGAAGTCCGACCGGGCGAGGGCAAAGTCCGGTCCCGGATGGCGATCGGTCCGCATGCGAACAATCGGGTCGGCAATTCGCAGGGCGGCCTGATGATGGCCTACGCAGCGTCGACAGCTGCTGCCGTCGTGCCCCGACACTCGGTGCTGGAGAGCATCTCGGCGTGGTTCATCAGCCCTGGCGTGGGCACGCAGTTGAGGGCAGTCGGTGAGCCGCTGCAACAGGGCCGCAGCCTTGCCGTCGTGCGAACCCAGGTTTTCGCACCCGGGCGCAAGCGCGTGCTCGAAGTCATCACCAATCACGGTTCACCGAAAGCACGCGCAGGCGCTTGAGCGCAACGGCACGAGACGGGCTCAATGCGCCTCTTCGCTGCGTAAACGGGCGCGCTGCTGCAGCAGGCAATAGACGAGATCGCGGTCGCTCGGCGTGAGTTCGCCGTCGACGCTCGTCTGCACGAACCGCAGCTTGAATGACGTGATCGCCGCGTCACGGCGGGTGAGGTCGTAGCCGAGCGCCTGTAGCCCGAGATCGGCATCGAAGCCGAACGGCGCGGACGGTACCGGCGGTTCGCACCACAGACCGAACCCGTGTTGAGCGAGCTGCGGCCAGGGAAACCAGGCGCTCGGATCCACCTTTCGACCCGGTGCGACGTCCGCGTGGGCAAGGAAATTTTCCGTACGAATCTTGTAGCGCGCCCTGAGATCCTCCAGCAACTTGAGCAACGCGTCGATTTGCGCCGGCGCAAAGGGCTCTCGGCCGTTGTTGTCCAGTTCGATGCCGATCGAGGAGGAATTCAGATCGGCATCGGACCCCCAGCGTGATCGTCCTGCGTGCCATGCACGATAACGTTCATCGACGAGCTGGAAGATTTTTCCGTTGCGTCCGATCAGGTAATGCGCACTGACTTCGCGCAAAGGGTCGGTCAGGGTGCGCAACGCCTGGTCGGCTGTGTCGTTCGTCGTGTGATGGAGAATGACGTAGCTCGGACGGCGTGCGTTGAAATTGGGCGATTCGACCCATACCGACGGGTGTCCGACGCGTTCCGTGGTCGGCGCACAGGCTGAGAGCAGCAGCGCCATGAGCGGGATCCACAAGGGCGGGCCACTTCGAGCGCCACGTCCCGGGAAACGTCGATTCGGCCAAACTTGGATCAAGTTGCGCACGCTCCAAACGCACGGACACGGGGGTACCGCGCGATGGTAGTCAGGGCATCGGAGATCCGCAACCGCGCGTCGACCGATCTGCGCAAACCATGGCTTCGGCTCAATTTTGGGGTTGCAGCGCTCGGGAGGCTGTACTAACCTGGATATCTGTCCAGTATCTCGAGGCTCTCATGCCACTCAGAAACCATCTCGGCGAACACGCGGCGCCGTCCAAGGGACGGGGCGCAACCGTCAACATCGATGGGCGTTTCGAATCGCTCGAGCGCGAAGCGTTCGACGACGGCTGGGGCGACGAATCCGAGCCGCGGCGGCTCGACACGGTTGTCACCGAAGAGCGCGTCAAGTCGATCATCAGCCGCAATCAGTCGCCGGATGTCCCGTTCACGCAATCGATCAATCCGTATCGAGGCTGCGAACACGGATGCATTTATTGCTATGCCCGGCCAAGTCACGCCTATCTTGGACTCTCGCCCGGGCTCGATTTCGAAACGCGGCTCTTCGCCAAGGTCAACGCGGCCGAAACGCTGCGACGCGAACTGGCCGCACCGAGCTATCGCTGTGAAATGATTGCGCTCGGCGCCAATACGGACCCCTATCAGCCCATCGAACGCAAGTATCGAATCACCCGATCCATACTCGAAGTCCTCGCCGAGTGCCGGCACCCGTTGGGCATCGTGACGAAGAATGCGCTGATCGAGCGGGATATCGATTTGCTCGTCCCGATGGCAGAGCAGGGCCTGGTCGAGGTGTTCGTGTCGGTCAACAGCCTCGATCACGAAATCGCCCGCCGCCTGGAACCGCGCTGCACGGCGCCGCTACGCCGTCTGGAAGCGATTCGTCGGCTGAGCGGCGCCGGTATCCCGGTGGGCGTCCTGGTCGCACCGACGATTCCCTTTCTCACCGACGATCACCTCGAACGCGTCCTCGAAAGTGCGCGGCAGGCGGGCGCGCGCAAGGCATCGTATGTATTGTTGCGTCTGCCTTACGAGGTCAAGGATTTGTTCAGGGCCTGGCTCGATCATCACTATCCGCTGAAAGCGGAACACGTCATGAGCCGGGTGCAGGCGACGCGAGGCGGGCGCGACTACGATGCATCCTTCGGCCATCGGATGAGCGGTGAGGGCGAATTTGCGCAGTTGCTCGCTCACCGCTTCCGCCTGGCATGCAGGCGGCTCGGCTATGCCGACGAGACGCGCTACGGAACGCTCGATACGTCGCGGTTCCGCCCGCCGAACATCCATGGGCAGCTCGCGCTGTTCTGAACGCCCGGCGACGGCCGCGCTCTTGCCTGTGATCGACCTCACGGCCGCCTTCGACGAGTGGTCGACTCGAGCCGGCAGTCGGCACACGGGTGGACGACGTGCCACGGTTAACATCGCTCAAGTCGGATCCCGCGAGGTCGTAACCGCATTAACGGCCATGACGGTCGTGTATGGTCGGTCGATTCGGTGCCCGACCATGCCGCGGACATCTCGGAGGATCTTCGCAAACGCGGCGTGAACCTCATGTCCATCGAGCCTGGGAGGCTGAACTATGCCGGCGAAGCTGAGCGAGCTGGAGTTGTCGGATCTCGATTTCACGGATACCGTGGTGATGCGCGGGTCGGATGCCAATGAAGCAGCCGACCCCACGATGCGTCTGCTCCGGCATCTCGAAACGGTGATGGATTCGATCGCACTCAAGGTCGAGTTCGGGGCCACCGATCCTCGGCTTTGGCGGGTGCTCGGGGCACACTACCTGGCGACGGATCGGCCCCACGATTTCAATGACCTGGTTCGCAAGCACTTCTCGGCGTTCGGCCATCCCCTCCAGCTCGATCAGCCGACCGTCAGCTTTGCACTCCCGGTGAAAGTCAATTTCGACGATATACCCAAGCTCGACATGATCCGGACGGCGTGTGCGTCGCCGGGTGGTGCCGTGCTCGATTTCACTGCCGTACGACGCTTGAGTGCCGGCGGACTCATCGCGCTCTCGGAATTGTTCGGCGCATTGGCGTCGCTGTCGGAGCATCCCCAATTGCGCGGCATCGACACCTTCATTGCAAGCATCGAAGGCGCGATCAAGTCGGGGCAGGGAACGAAGGACATGCAGGAACTGGTCACGGCCTATCGGCGCTACAGCGCAGCCCATCCGTGGCAGGTCGAGGAGCAGCGCGGCGTGGCTGCAGGCTGAATCCGGCGAGCATCACGGCACAACGTCAGGGGGGGCGGCGCAGGTTCGGCCACCCCGATTCGGTACATCGAATTATTTCTTCAGAGCATCCCTGATTTCGCGCAGCAGCAGCGTTTCTTCCGGGGTGACGGCGGGCGCGGGCTCCGGTGCAGGTTCCTGCCGCTTCATGCGGTTGATCGCCTTGATGACGATGAATATGACCCACGCGATGATGAGGAAGTCGACGACCGTCTGAAGGAAGGCGCCATACTTCAATATGGCGGCGCCGGCTTTTTCGGCTTCGGCGACGGTTGCGTAGGTGGTCGATCCGAGTGTGACGAACAGGTTCCGGAAGTCGACCCCGCCGAGCAGCAGCCCGATTGCCGGCATCACGACATCTTTCACGAGGGAATCCACGATCTTCCCGAACGCGCCGCCGATGATCACGGCGACGGCGAGATCGATCATGTTCCCCTTGATGGCAAACTCCTTGAACTCCTTGACGATCGACATGCTGATTTCCCCCTTGAGGTTATTGGTGCAACGAGTGCCGCGCGGCGAAATCGCCAGATCCTGATCACACAACGACGCACTCGGCGCAATCGGTGATGTTCATGCTAACGGGTCATGCGGCGCAATCGAATGATGAACGAGTATAGGGCACGGATCAGCTTGGGTGCCAGCCACACCGTCACCGCCACGAAGAATACGATCAAGGCGAGCACTACCAGCGGATACTTAAAGGTTAGTAACAATGTAGCGGGGACGAGCGCGTCTTCGGTCAACGATGCAGTCCAGTTGGTGACGGGTTCGGGTGAAGCGTTGAGCATCAAACGCCCGCCTGCTTTGGCCAAATGACTGCTGGTCGCGAGTGTACCGCCGAGTAGCGCGGCGGATAACGCAAGCCCTGCATCGCTGGGGCCGAATACGCCTGCAGCGAGGAGTGCGCCTGCAGGTATGCGAATGAAGGTATGCAGCGCGTCCCAGATGCTGTCGATCCAGGGGACTTTGTCGGCAAGGAACTCGATGCCGAGCAATCCGCCGGACACGGCAAGCACCCAGGGGTCGGCGAGCACTCGCAACGCGGCGGGCAACTCGACCCACCCGATGGCGTGCAAGGCGCCGCAAATGAACAGCACGGCATAGAGGCGGATCCCGCTGGCCCAGGAAAGTCCGGCCGCCGTGGCCCAGGCAGTCAACGGTTCCATCGCGATGGGCCCTTCTCAAGATTCGTCAAGGTTACAGATTGTTTCGCAGGACGGCTTGGGTGTCATCCCGAGCGCGATGCTTCGCGTTGAGGCATGGGCCCCGCCCATTGCGGTTGACGCTGTGCCGCCCCCGTGCAATTCTCGGTTCGCTTTCACGGGAGAGGGCATGTGCCGAGCCGGGCGACACGCGGCGGGCCGCCCGAAATTCAATTTGACAGGAGCGCTTCGATGACCAAGCTTTGCATGGCAGCCTGCATTGCAATCATGTTTTCTCCGGCAGCCTTCGCGGCCGATGCCAAGGGCGACCAGGAGCCCACCGCGCAGCAGGTGCGCATGAAGGAATGCAATCAGAAAGCCGGCGACAAGAAGGGCGACGAGCGCAAGGGCTTCATGAGCGATTGCCTTGCGGGCAAGGAGCCGGCACCGAAGGCCACCGCGCAGCAGGAGCGTATGAAGTCGTGCAATCAGAAAGCCACCGACATGAAGGGCGATGACCGCAAGAAGTTCATGAGTGATTGCCTGTCAGGCAAGGAGCCTGCGCCCAAGATGACGCAGCAGGAAAAGATGAGTGCCTGCAACAAGAAGGCCGGCGAGAAGAAGGGCGATGAGCGCAAGGCGTTCATGAGCGAGTGTCTGAAGGGCTGAACGTTTCACCGGTCGAATCACGCGGGGCGCGGCAGGCTGCAAGCCGCCGCGTCTTCGCGCCCTCTCGGTTTCTTCTTCCGCTTACGCCCCGCCGATTTTCATGGGGGTAAAGTGATCAAGGCCTACACTGCCGGCAGTCTGCAGGACGCCCATATACTTCTCGGGCTGCTGCGCGCTCACGGGATCGATGTCCGGATCCTCAATACAAGCGCGTATGGCGGATTGGGCGAGATCCCCTTCGATCAGGCCTATCCGGAACTTTGGCTCGTCGACCCGGCCGACCTCGACAGGGCTCGCATCGTTTTTGAAGCATTCGATCGTCCTTTCGATGGTGCGCCCGAGGCGCGTTGTCCCGCATGTGCCGAGCAAAATCCAGCCTCCTTCGCCGTTTGCTGGCATTGCGGGACGGCATTGATCGCCTGATTCGATCAGCCGCGAACAGCGCGGAGGCTGCAGGCGATGTCGTACCGTGCCTGATTCCTTACCCCTGAGCCGATGAAGTCCGGCAAGATTCGGTCGTAAAGACTGCGCGAGAGGTGAAATGACGATGCATGTACTCGTAACCGGCGGCGCCGGATTCATTGGGTCCCACAGCGTCGAGGCGCTGCTGGCCGACGGCGCGCGCGTGACGGTGCTCGACAATTTTTCTGCAGGCAAGCGGGCCAATCTGCCGCAGCATGCCGATCTTTGCGTGATCGAGGGCGATATTCGCGACGCAGATACCGTTCGGCGCGCGCTGGCCGAGGCGACTCACGTACTGCACCTCGCAGCTCAGGTGTCCGTAAGGGCTTCGGTCGATCAGCCGGTCCATTCCGCCGGGCACAACATTGCCGGCTTCTTGAACGTACTCGATGCCGCTCGAATGCGCGGCAACGTTCGGACAGTCTACGCCTCCAGTGCGGCGGTCTACGGTGCGCCGAAATCGTTGCCGCTCGATGAATCCTCGCCCTGCGAACCGACGTCCCCCTACGGCCTGGAAAAGCTCGTCAACGACCAGTATGCAGCCATGTTTCGCGCGCTCTACGGGGTCAGCGTTCTGGGGCTGCGCTACTTCAACGTTTACGGACCACGTCAGGATCCTGCATCGCCCTACGCCGGGGTGATCAGTCGCTTCTCGGACCGTCTCAGGCAGGATGCGCCCCTGACGGTATTCGGCGACGGTGAACAAACGCGCGATTTCGTCTTCGTGAAGGATGTTGCTCGGGCCAACGCAGCGGCACTTCGCAGCACCGAGGGCGGTGTGATCAACGTAGGCACCGGCAAGAGCGTCACGCTGCTCGAATTGATCGACGCCTTGGGCAAGTGTGCCGGGCGCGTGCCGCAGGTCAGGTTCGACGCGCCCGCTGCAGGCGACATCCGTCATTCGGCGATGCGCCCGGAGCGCATCCGGTCCGTATTCGGCTTCGTTCCCCCAACGGCCCTCCAGGACGGTCTCGCGACGCTTTTGTAGGCGTCGTTCCCCAGGATTCCCCGGACTATACGCAGCGGCGCGCACCGTTTGAATGCAAGCTTGACATGTCGCGCACTACGGATGACGCACGGGCAGGCGACCGTATCGCAACGCGTCAAGACTGTGCGCCAGGCTGTCGCTCCGGAAGACGGGCATGCACCGGGAAATGGCAGGGGACTTCCCCTCATTTCTGTCATTGAACGCGTGCGCCGAGTCGTTTGGGTCCTGCGGTG
>JBIKKL010000179.1:0-8513 GCA_044360365.1 Burkholderiales bacterium
TGCTATACGCGCTGCGGACTGAAGTAACGTCGGAATGCCGCTCGGCTAGCAATCTGCCCCGCAGCTGGTTTGCGAGTTTCGGACGGCCGTGCCGCATCTCGAAAGGCACACTGTCCAGGATCCCAAGGAGGAGACCATGAAACGCCCCCTGCCGCTCGTGTCGGCGCTGTTGCTTCCGTGGATGATCGGCGCCGCATCCGGACTCGTCCTCGCCCAGGATTATCCGAACAAGCCCGTGCGCGTGATCGTGCCGCTTGCCCCCGGTGGTGCGACCGATATCCAGGCGCGGCTCTATTCTCAAAAGCTCGGTCAGGCGCTCGGGCAGACGTTCATTGTCGACAACCGCTCCGGCGCGGGTGGGATGATTGCCTACAAGTACATGGTCTCGCAGGCAAACACAGACGGCTACACGCTGATCGCGACGTCGGCCGGCATCACGAACGGACCGGCGCTCTACGAGAAGCCGCCGTTCGATCCGACGAAGGACTTCGAACCCATTGCACTGATGAGCAAGGCGCCGTATCTCCTGATCGTCAATCCGCAGTTTGCTGCAGCCACGATGAAGGACTTCCTCGCCTGGACCAAGGCGAATCCCGGCAAGCTCAACTTCGCCATCTCCGGGATAGGCACGACCATCCATCTCGCGCAGGTGTGGCTCGCCGATGCCGGTGCCATCAAGATGGCCACCATCCCCTACAAGGGGACGGGCCCTGCAACGCAGGACGTGATCGCGGGACGTGTCCATGCAACGTTCGCGAATCCGATCAGTGCCGGTCAGCATGCGCGCGCCGGCCGGGTACGCGCCATTGCGGTGACTTCAGGAGAGCGGTCGGCCGCCCTGCCCGATTTGCCGACGTTCGCCGAGTCCGGCTTGCAAGGCTTCGACGTGACGACGTGGCACGGCTGGCTGGGCCCGAAAGGAACGCCCCGTGCCATCGTGGAGCGCCTCAATGCGGAGTTGAACAAGACGCTGAAGGATCCGATCGTTGCGAAGGCGGTCGCCGAGGAAGGCGGAGTTATCGTGGGCGGGGCGCCGGATGCCTTTCGACGTCATATCGCCGAGGAAGTGGAGCGCTGGAAACGATTGGTGCGCCTCGCGGGGATCAAGCCTCTTGCCGAATGATCGGGGAAGGCACGATCGACCCGATCGCCTCCACGCCGCTGGACCTCGACCTCGAAGCCGATCAGATTCGCCTCACCCTCGACCACAAGGTCGCGAACAGCACCGAAGTGTTTGCCTCCTGGGAGTACTTGCTTAACGGCAATGTCGTCGGATCAGGCAGCTTCGATACCCCTGGAACAATCTTTACCGGCGAGACGTTCACCCGCGTCGCCGTGCTGGTCTCGACCGTCACGCCCGTGCCGGAGCCGTCGAGCTATGCAACCATGCTCCTGGGCCTCGGACTTCTCGGATGGCGCTTGCGTCAGTCCTCTGGCGTCGGTCGATCGAGCTGATTCGAATGCGGGGGTGGCGCGTAACGCCACTCGAGGTTTGGTGCAGTGATCGCCTTCGCACGGGCAGGGCAGTCCGGCTACCGCCCTGTCAGGATCTTTTCAACCTGCTGCCATCCCAGCTCCGCCAGAAACACCGGACGAGCCACTCGCCGCGCATGAGGGCTGGAGACGCTGCCGTCTTCGATCCGCTTGACGATGCCCTGGTGCACGCCCGCGATGCGGAACAACCCGAACGCCTGATAGAACGCGAAGTGTTCGATCGAGGCGCGGCCGATGCGGCGGCAGTACATCTGCGTGTACTCGTCCATCGTCGGTATGCCCAGGGCCGCAACATCGACACCACCGAGGCGCCCGAGCATCTCGGGCGGCAGAATCCAGTCGAGGCAGTGGTAGGCGAAGTCCACCAGCGGGTGACCCAGCGTCGACAGTTCCCAGTCGAGGATTGCAACGACGCGCGGTTCGACGGGATGGAAGATCATGTTGTTGAGGTGATAGTCGCCGTGGACCAGGCTCGTTTCGTCGCCCGGCGGGATGTTGGCAGGCAGCCACTCGATGAGCTTGTCCATGGCGGCGATGGTCTGAGTGGCTGAGCCTCGATACTGCTGTGTCCAGCGCGCGATCTGGCGTTGCAGATAGTTGCCCGGGCGCCCGTAGTCGGCGAGCCCGACCTGTCCGTAATCGACTCGATGCAGGGCCGCGATAACGCGGTTCATTTCGTCGAAGATGGCTGCCCGTTCGTCGTTACCGAGGCCGGGCAGCGATTGATCCCAGAACACGCGCCCATCGACGAAGTCCATGACGAAAAATGCCGTGCCGATGATGGATGCGTCCTCGCACAGCAGTCGAGTGCGAGGGACCGGCACATCGGTGCCCTGCAAGGCGGACATGATGCGATGTTCACGATCTACGGCGTGCGCGGACGGAAGCAGCTTGCCCGGCGGCTTCTTGCGCAGGACATAGCGCCGGTCACCCGCGACGATGCTGTAGGTCGGATTCGATTGTCCGCCGCGAAACTGTTCGACCTGCATCGGCAGTTCGAAGCCCCGGATGTGAGCGCAGAGATAGGCGCCCAGCCTATCCTCGTCGAGGCGGTGCTGTTCCTGGACGGGCATGGTACCCGTGAATGTCGGTGTGCTGCTCATCGTTGGTTGGTCTCGGCGGTGCTGCAGATGCGATCGATATAATCGCCGGATCTTACCGGAACCGATACGACGACGTGCTCTTCCTCGTTTCACTCATCAAGGCCTACAGCGAGTTTCTCGTCGCCCTGCTTGCCTTGCGTGCACTCATGCGTCTCGCGCTGCGGGAACGGGCGAATCGCAACGTCGTGTACAGGATCTGCGCGGGTATCACACAGCATTGGATGCGACTTGCACGCTGGGTCGTGCCTCGGCGCTATGGCGATCGCCACGTGGCAATCGTCGCCGGGTTCATGGCGATTGCGTTGTGGGTTGCGGCTTCGACGCTGAAGATCGAGCGCTGCAAAGGCGACATGGCCCGCGAGCAGATCTGCCGCGATGTGAGGCATGCCATCCGGCGCTGACGCCGGAAAGCGTGGCGCCGGCACGCCACGTCGAGCAGGCACGGCGCATGGCTATAATGCGTTGCTCCATCGTCTACGAGGCTTCGTCTCGCCGTGCTACTCGTCGTCTCCATCTTCAAGGCGTTCAGCGAGATTCTCGCCTTCAGCCTGGTCGGCCAGGGCGTGCTATGGTTGATCGCGGGCAAGTCCCGCGATACCAACTTCGTCTACCGCATGTTCGCCATCATCACGCGGCCCTTGATGCGGTTGGCGCGGCTGATCACGCCGAAGCTCGTTCTCGATCGACACGTCTGGATGATCGCCGTACTGATCGTGGTCATCGTGTGGATCTTCGCCGGCCACGAGAAGCTGAAGCTATGCATGACCGATGCCATCGACGATCCACTCTGTGTCGAGATCAAGCAGGGGTTGGAGCGGCGGCGCTAGGCACGAGCGCTTTGCGCGCTGCGCCACGCGTGGGAAAAGGGAAAGGGGAAAGGCCAGAACCGCCTGCTTGGTTAACGCGCCATTCTCCCCCCTTCCCGCATGAGCGCCGGTGCAGCTATGTGCCAACGTTCATGCAGTGCCCCAGCCACGCACTCGTCAACCTCTCCATCGTCGAATTCTGCTTCAACCGGTCGCCGAGTCCTGGCCAGTCGACATGATCGAGCGGCTGATCCTGATTGAAGCAGGAGAACACCACCGTCTTTTCGCCCGTGTCGGGATCGACGTGCGTTTGTAGGCACTGCGCGCAGATCTCCTTCATCATGCATTGCATCGGCGAGTTGATCGACCCGATTGCGTGATGCTTGCATTTGACATGCGGCGCAAGTACGCCGTGCCGGGCACGCGCGACCGCAGCCATCATTCGATCCGAGCCGATTGCGACGATGCGATCAGCGTCCGCCAACCGGATCGTCGGCGCGCCCAGGCGGCCACTCGCGTACGCAAGCATCGCGTCGACGATGTTGCCGACGAAACTTCGATCCTGCGGTCGACTCGCTACGAATCCCGGCGCCTTGTCGCAGCACCATACGATGACGTCTGCAGCGGCTTCGATCTCGCCGACCTTGTAGCGATCCGCCATATCCTTGTAGCCTGCGAAGTAGAGCACGCGGTTGCCTGCAGCCCGCATGGCGGCGCCGATGGAGAAGAGGACGGCGTTGCCGAGCCCGCCGCCCACGAGGCATACGGTCTCGCCGCTCGGAATCTCGGTGGGGGCTCCGGTGGGGCCCATCAGGACGACGGGTTCGCCCGGTTGCAATCGCGCACAGAGCTGACTCGATCCGCCCATCTCCAGCACGATGGTCGACACGAGCCCCCGTTCGCTGTCGACCCAGGCGCCGGTCAGAGCGATGCCTTCCATGCCCAGACGCGTGCTCTCGACGAGCGGCGCCCGGCTTTCGTAGTTCTGCAGACGATAGAACTGCCCCGGCCGAAAGCGGCGGGCAGCAAGGGGAGCGCGCACCACCACTTCGACGATCGTCGGCGTCAGCCGGTGCACTGCGTGAACCGTTGCCCGCAAGGCGTCGTTGATGTCGTCGGCAAAGTGTGCATCGCTCGATGACGAAGCGGGAGGCATGCCGGCTAGCATGCGCGTGATTTCCGGGTAGCCCTGCTTGGCCCCACCGATCGCCTTCACCACGTTGCCGAAGAACGAGGGATGCACGTCGCCGAAGTAGCTCATGCCGCGGCCGTCATCGCGGCGACCGAGCAGTACGCGTACCGCCTGCGGCTTGGAGATTGCACGCTCCACGGCGATCGACCGGCCATCGTGACCGAAGGCCTGGAAGTACTTGCCGTCGAGCGGAAAGTGTTCCGGTTCCTCACGCGCGAGCACGGTGTTCGGTTGCGTACCCGCAGCAACAAGGATGCTGCGCGCGGGCAGCGTCGCCTGCCCTCGGTTGGACCATTTGCCGGTTTCATCCATGCACTGGAGGGATACGACCAGCGCGCTGGCATGTCTGCGCGCATCCACAACGACCTCCGTTGGCGTGAGTCCTTCCGCGAAACGGATGCCTTCCTCGAGCGCCTTGTGCACCTCTTCGTGATTGAGCGTGTAGGCCGGGCTGTCGACGAGCCGCCGACGATAGGCGATCGTCACGCCGCCCCACGATTGGAGCAGTTCGACGATGCGTGCGGCGCGGCCTTCCTTCGCCGCGAGTTCGCGCTCTTCGCGGATCGCTCGTGCGTGAGCAAGAAACTCCGCAGCGATCTCGCACTCTTCCTCGGTCCAGCCTTGAAGCACGGCGGCTTCGCCGTTCGCTCCCGAGAGGATCTCGAATCGGCGCAGAAATTTCTCCACCTGCACTGGGTAGTAGGCGAGGGATTCGGTCGCGGTATCGATCGCCGTGAGACCGCCGCCGATCACGACGACCGGCAATCGCAACTGCATGTTCGCGATCGAATCGAACTTGGCTGCGCCCGTCAGCTGCAGCGCCATCAGGAAGTCCGATGCAGTACGCACGCCGCGAGCCAGCCCGTTCGGCAGATCGAGCACCGTGGGCCGTCCCGCGCCGATGGCGAGCGCCACGTGATCGAAGCCCAGCTCGAAGGCTTCGTCGGGCGTCAGCGTACCGCCGAAGCGGATGCCGCCCAGCAGCGTGAACTGGCGTCGTCGCTCGAGCAGCAGCCGAATGATCTTGAGGAAGTTCTTGTCCCAGCGCACCGTGATGCCGTATTCGGCCACGCCGCCGAAGCCTGCCATGATGCGTTCGTCGAGCGATTCGTAGAGCGCACGCACATCATGTACCGGCTCGAACGGAACCCGACTGCCTTTTGCATCGACGCCCGACAACGCAGGCGGCAACGGTTCGATCTTGAGCCCGTCGACACCGACGACCTGATGACCGTCGTTCATGAGAAAGTGCGCGAGCGAGAAGCCGGCAGGCCCCATGCCGGCGACGAGCACGCGCTTGCCGCTGGCGGGCTGCGGCAGCGGATGGCGCAGGTTGAGCGGGTTCCAGCGCGTCAGCAGGCTGTAGATCTCGAAGCCGTAGGGCAGCGCCAGCACGTCCTTCAGCGTTCGCGTTTCCGCCTGCGGGATATCGACGGGTTCCTGCTTCTGATAGATGCATGCCTTCATGCAGTCGTTGCAGATGCGATGACCCGTCGCAGCGACCATCGGGTTGTCCACGGCGATGATGGCGAGCGCGCCGATGGCGTGGCCCTGCGTCTTGGTCTGATGGAACTCCGAGATCTTCTCTTCGAGCGGACAGCCAGCCAGCGTGACCCCGAACGGACTCTTCCTGTAGGCCGATGTACCGCGGTCCGGACCACCCTTCTCCTTCAAACCCTTCGAACACGAATCCTTCCCTTGCTCGTGGCACCAGATGCAGTAGTTCGCCTGGTCGAGTGCGCCCGCGAGATCGGTGCCTGGGTCGGTGAGCCTGAATCCCTCGCGACGGCGCAGGCGCTCCGGCGGAAAATCGTGTCTCAGGTAGCCGTCGGTCTCGCGCGACCGTACCGGGACGAGACGCTGTACGTCGAGCTTGTGCGGTACCTTGAAGAGCACGCCATCGCGATGCTTTGCCTTGCCGGCGGGCGTGAGGGTCGCCCAGGCGGCGTACTTCATCGCCGTATCGAGGACGCCTTCGTGAACCGCTTCGTTCTGCAGCCAGGCCCCGACGTGACGCGCGAAGGCGAGCTCGGTGAGCGGCTCGCCGAATGATGCTTCCAGCGAGACCGCAAGTGCCGCACCATCGAGCGCTTCCGCGTCCGGCGCCTTGATCTTGTGGACTGCCTTGCGCTGGACGAAGAGCCGCTTGATCGAATAGAGCGGCGCCAGATCGTGATGACGTGCGGACAGGGCCCGTATTTCTGCGCCGGTGCCGAACAGCTCGCCCATGAAATCGTCGACGTGAGGTGCGAGCGCAACGAGCAGAGAGGATTCTTCCTTCGCTGCGAGGGCGTCGGGGTTGGTCCGGGCACTCGTGAGACGCGCATGAAGTGCGTCATCGGTGGATTGCAGGAAGCTCACGAAGCACGCATCGAGCCGGACGAGGCCATCGCGATCGTACAAGTCGGCAAACGTGAGTCCGAAACCCAGAGCCAGGTTCGACGGCGGCAACTTGGCCGCCAAGTTGGGGCGATCGTCGGTGAGGAGCATGGTCTATCCGTTGTTGCGAGGGTTGGCGTTAGGGGGCGACGTTGTCCCGCACCGCTTCGTCATTGAGCGATGCGAGCCAGGCGAACGGAAAGATGCCGCGCTGGTGGCCGTCGCTGAAATGGAGATTCAGCGCGCCGGCGCCGATCGGTTGAACGTCGACGATGGTGACGTTCGGATCGGGTTCGAGGGCGCTGCCACGTCTGCGCACGCTCGTGCACTCGGCGCAGCGGCATAGGCTCCGAAGCGTGGCCGCCGTCAGGAAAATCGGACCTTGATCCGGCCATACGAGTTGGACCCTGCGGCCCTGCTGCAGCAAGCGTATCTCTGTCGGCGGCATCGCATAGCGCAGCGGCGCATTGGGGCCGATATCGGCGTGCGTGACAGCGGCCATCTCAGACCATCTCCTCGACACCCTGAGGACCGACTTTCACACCGAACCCGGCGAGCCCGCCATCCTTCAATTCAGAGCCCATCGCAGCGAGGGATTCCTCGCGGATCAGGCTCTTCAGGCGCTGCACCAGCTCGACGAACTGCGTCGAAGCCGTCATCTCCGCGGTACGCGGACGGGGCAGCGGCACCTTGATCTCGGCTTTGATGCGACCCGGGCGCGCGGTCATCACGTAGACGCGATCGGAGAGGAAGATCGCCTCTTCGATGTCGTGCGTGATGAAGAGCACCGAGATGCGGAACTGCTGCCACATGTTGGTGAGGATCTCCTGCATCACGACGCGGGTCTGCGCGTCGAGCGCACCGAACGGCTCGTCCATGAGCAGCACCTGCGGGCTCGTGGCGAGCGCACGCACGATGCCGACGCGCTGCTTCATGCCGCCGGAAAGCTGATCGGGATAGTGATTCTCGAAGGCGAGCAATCCGGCAAGGCCGAGCAGTGTCCTAGCCGCGGATTCGCGCCGTGAACGCGGCACACCTTGCATGCGCAGACCGAACTCTACGTTCTTGCGCACCGAGAGCCACGGGAAGAGCGAGTACTGCTGGAACACGACGCCTCGGTCGGAGCCGGGGCCGCGGATCGATTGACCGTCGACTTTGGCCGCCCCCGAGGTTGCTTCGACGAAGCCCGCGACGATGTTGAGCAGTGTCGACTTGCCGCAGCCCGAAGGGCCGATCAGCGAGACGAACTCGCCGGGCTCGACCTTCATGCTGACACCGTCGACTGCCTGTACGATTCCCCCATTCGAGGGGAACGATACTTCGAGATCCTCGATCTCGATCAGTCCCTTGCGTTCTTCGCTCATCGTTTCCCCGCGTTCGAATGTGAAAGCCATGGCATCACGGCCAGCCCGATCAATTGAATCGCGCCGCTGCAGCCCAGCCCCAGCAGACCGATCGTGATCATGCCGAGCCCTATCTCCGGATAGCTCACCAGCGAATACGCTTCCCAGGTGAAGTAGCCCACGCCGAATTGCCCCG
>JBIKKL010000180.1:0-8512 GCA_044360365.1 Burkholderiales bacterium
GAAGCGTGGGACGAGCGGGAACTGATCGGCGACGGCACGCACGTGCGTGTCGTGGTCAACGTCGCGCGCTTCGATGAACGGGTGCAGGCGAAGGTTCAACCGGCCAGGGAGTAGGCAGCGATGAGCACGTACGATTACGACCTCTTTACGATCGGCGCCGGGTCCGGCGGCGTGCGTGCTAGCCGCATGGCGGCGGGGATGGGGGCGAAGGTGGCGGTCGCCGAGGAACGTTATCTCGGCGGCACCTGCGTCAATGTCGGATGCATTCCGAAGAAGCTCTTCTCCTACGCGGCGCACTATGCCGACGATTTCGAGGAGGCCAAGGGGTACGGATGGCAGGCTTCACGACCTGCGTTCGACTGGCCGACGCTCGTCGCGAACAAAGATACTGAGATCCAGCGGTTGAACGGCATCTACGAGCGCATCCTCGTGAACGCGGGCGTCACTGTGCTGCGTGGGCGCGCAATCGTCGTCGATCCGAACACGGTCGAAATGGATGGTCGCCGAATCACGGCGAAGCACATCCTCGTAGCGACAGGTGGCTGGCCGTTCGTGCCCGACATCCCCGGCAAGGATTTCGCCATCACGTCGAATGAAGCGTTCCATGCGCCGTCGTTGCCGAAGCGGGCCATCGTGGTCGGCGGTGGCTACATCGCAGTGGAGTTCGCATCGATCTACAACGGTCTGGGCGTCGAAACCGTCCTGAGCTATCGCGGCGATTGCCTGCTCAAGGTGTTCGACGAGGATCTGGGTACGTTTCTCGGCAAGGAGATGGCGAAGAAGGGGATGCGCATCGCACTGCGGTCGCACATCGTGTCGATCGAGCGGCGCGGCGGTGCGCTTGCCTGTCATCTCTCGGATGGCCGTGTGTTCGAAACCGATCTCGTCATGTATGCCACCGGACGCGCGCCGAATACGGCGGGGCTCGGGCTCGAGAACGCCGGCGTGAAGCTCGCGGCGAACGGATCAGTCGTGGTGGACGACAACTTTCAGACGAATGTGCCGTCGATTCATGCAATCGGGGATGTCATCCACCGCGTACAGCTGACGCCGGTCGCGCTGGCCGAAGGCATGGTCGTCGCGGATCGACTCTTCGGTGCCGGCAAGCGCAGTGTCGACTATCGCAATGTTGCCACCGCGGTTTTCAGCCATCCCAACGTCGGTACCGTGGGCTTGAGCGAAGCGCAGGCGCACCACGAAGGCTTCGACGTGGAAATCTACAAGACCGACTTCAAGGCGCTCAAGCACACCGTGTCCGGCAGCGACGAGCGTACGTTCATGAAGCTCGTCGTGGACAAGGCGAGCGATCGCGTGCTTGGCGTGCATATGGTCGGCCCCGAGGCGGGCGAGATCATCCAGGGTTTCGCAGTCGCCCTGACCTGCGGCGCCACGAAGAAGCAGTTCGACGCCACCATCGGCATTCATCCCACCGCGGCCGAAGAGTTCGTGACCATGCGGGAGCCCTACAAGGGATAACCGTTGATCGGGATCTCCGATCCCGATCAACCCTGGGTCACAACCCTGGGTCACAACCCTGGGTCACAACCCTGGGTCACAACCCTGGGTCACAACCCTGGGTCACAACCCTGGGTCACAACCCTGGGTCACAACCCTGGGTCACAACCCTGGGTCACAACCCTGGGTCGACTACGATAGTGCGCGGCTTACGACTTCCAGGGTGTCTTTCGACAGCGGAGGCACGGCACGGATGCGTTCCAGCGCCGTGCGGGCCTGAGCCTGCCGACCCGCATCGAATTTCTTCCAGCGGTCGAACGAGCGAGCCAGGCGCGCAGCTACTTGCGGATTCAATGCATCCAGCGCGATCACCTGCTCGGCACAGAACTCGTAGCCCGACCCGTCCGCGGCCTGGAAGCGCACCTGATTGGCATGGCAGAAGCTGCTGATCAGCGCACGCACCTTGTTCGGATTGCGCAGGTCGAACGCGGGATGGTGCATGAGCGCCTGCACTTCCGCGAGCGTGTTCGGCTGGCGGGAGGTCGACTGCACGCTGAGCCATTTGTCCATGACGAGCGCTTCGTGCTTCCAGCGCTCGTAGAACGACGACAACGCGCGCTTGCGCTCGGGGCAGTCGAGCTGCGCCAGCGCACCGAGGGCTGCGACGGAGTCCGTCATGTTGTTTGCCATGTCGAACTGCTGCATGGCTAGCGCGCGAGTCCCGGCATCGTCGAGTTCGACGAGATACGCGAGACACGTGTTGCGAAGCGAGCGCTTGCCGGCCGATGCGGCATCCGGACTGTACGCGCCCGGCACGGCTTGAGCTTCGTAGGTGGAGCGCAATTCATCGCGCAAGGCGGACGCAATCTGGCGTCGCAGATCGATGCGCACCCGATGGATTGCATCGGGATCGACCTCGTCCATCTGCTCGGCGAGGAAGCCTTCCGAAGGCAATGCAAGCGCTTCAGCCGCAAACGAAGGATCCTTGCCGGCGTCGGCAAGCACACGCCCGAAGGCCGCGATGAACGACTCCGGCACGCGCGGTTCGCGACCTGCTCGCACCTCGGCGACATTGCTCAGCATGAGATCCGTGGCGAGGCGCTGGCCCGCTTCCCAGCGATTGAAAGAATCGCTTTCGTAGGCGATGAGATGGGTCAGTTCGTCGGCCGTATAGGGGAACCGGATCTTCACCGGTGCGGAGAACCCCCGTGCTATCGACGGCACCGGCTTCGCGGGAATGTCGACGAACGTGAACGTGGTCGCCGGTTCCGTTACCGACAATACGCGTGTCGTTTCACCTGCTGTCGCTTCGCCTTGCAGCCGCAGCGGGATGTCTTGCCCATCGGGACCGACGAGGCCCAGCGCCAGCGGTATGTGGAGCGGAAGCTTCTCGGGCTGACCGGGTGTCGGCGCGCAGGATTGCCGCACCGTCATCGTGTAGCGTGCGCTCGCGGCGTCGTACACCGCTTCGACATCCAGCGTCGGCGTGCCGGCCTGGTCGTACCAGCGCTTGAAGCGAGAGAGGTCGATGCCGCTGGCATCCTGCATGGCCCGGGAAAACTCGTCGCAGGTCACGGCCTGACCGTCGTGACGCTGGAAGTAGAGGTCCATGCCTTTGCGAAATGCGTCGGCGCCGATCAGCGTATGGATCATGCGCACGACTTCGGCGCCCTTCTCGTAGACCGTCGGCGTATAGAAATTGCTGATCTCGATGTACGAATGTGGGCGTATCGGATGCGCCATCGGGCCGGCGTCTTCGGGGAACTGGGCGGCGCGCAGCGTGCGTACTTCCTGGATGCGCTGCACGGCGCGCGAATACATGTCGGCGCCGAATTCCTGGTCGCGAAAGACCGTGAGGCCTTCCTTCAGCGAGAGCTGGAACCAGTCGCGACAGGTGACGCGGTTGCCGGTCCAGTTGTGGAAGTATTCGTGGGCGACGACGCGATCGATGTTTTGATAATCGACATCGGTGGCCGTTTCCGGCCGGGCGAGCACGTACTTCGTGTTGAAGATGTTGAGCCCCTTGTTTTCCATGGCGCCCATGTTGAAGTCGCCTACGGCGACGATCATGTACTGGTCGAGATCGACTTCGAGCCCGAAGACTTCTTCGTCCCAGCGCATGGACTTCTTCAAGGCTTGCATCGCGAAGCCGGCCTGATCGAGTTTGCCGGGTTCGACGTAGATCTGCAGCTTCGCGCTGCGGCCCGATGCAGTCTTGAAGGTGTCTTCGAGGCGGTCGAGCTTTGCAGCGACCATCGCGAAGAGGTAGGACGGTTTCGGGAACGGATCCACCCACTTCGCCCAATGCTTGCCGCCCTTCGATGCGCCTTGCGCGACGGGGTTGCCGTTCGAGAGCAGGACAGGGAAACGATTCTTGTCCGCGCGGATGGTCGTCGTGTAGCGCGACATCACGTCCGGCCGGTCGAGGAAGTAGGTGATGCGCCGAAAGCCCTCGGCCTCGCACTGCGTGAAGTAGCCGTTGCTCGATGCGTAGAGGCCCATCAGCTTCGTGTTCTTCGTCGGATCGAGGCGGCAGACCGTCTCGAGGATGAAGCGGTCCGGCACGGCAGCGATCACGAGGCTCTGTGAATCGACGCGGTACTCGCTTGCATCGAGCGCCTTGCCGTCGAGGTGTACGCTTTCCAGCACCAGTTCGTCCCCATCGAGCGCGAGCGGTGCCGCCGCGTTCGCCGCCGCCGGATTGCGCTTCACCGTGATCCGTGCGGTGACGGTGGTGACGTCGTCCGCGATGTCGAAATTCAAATCCACCGACGGGATCAGGAACGCCGGCGGGGTGTAATCCGAAAGCCGAATGACCGGCGGCGTGGAGCTGGTGTTGTCCATGGCGGAGAAGTCTCGAAGGGAGGAAAAATCGAAGGGCGATTCTACTACCCGATGTAATTGGACGGACCGATTCGAGTCCCCCCACGGGCAGCCGCCGGTAAGGCCCGCGGAAGCTTCGCATACCGGATGGCCCGGCGCCTCTTGACCCTCGGGGCCTGGCGTATAATTCTGCGCAAACCAGCGCCTTACGTGCCTGCGCGGCGCGTAAGCATGGCGGACAACGAGCTTCCCCGACGATCCGCCCGGCGGGTTTTGTGCTGCAACAAGAACAACCGTAGGCGGAAGAGCTTTCCGAACCGCGTACTCGCCGAAGCCGGCGAGGCGTTCAATCTGATCGAGGAAATCACCATGGCAACAGCGAGTATGGAGAACGCCGACGTCGTCGTCGTCGGCGCCGGCAACGCGGCGGCGGCCGCGGCCCTGGCGGCGCGCGAGCACGGCTGCAACGTCATCATCCTGGAGGCGGCACCGGAAGAAGAGTGCGGCGGCAACAGCCGCTACACCGCAGGCATCACCCGGCTGGTCTTCAACAACGCGGACGACATCGCTGAACTGGTCCCCGATCTGACGCAAGAAGAGCGCCGCGACAACGATTTCGGCTCGTTCACGGCCGACGAATACTTCGACACCATGGGCCGCATCACCAACTATCGCTGCGACCCGGATCTCACCGAGATTCTGGTGCACCGCAGCCACCCGACCTGGGTATGGCTGCGCAAGAAGGGTGTGAAGTTCCAGCTGTCGTACAAGCGCCAGGCCTTCAAGGTCGACGGCAAGTGGAAGTTCTGGGGCGGCCTCGCGGTGGAGACCTGGGGCGGCGGTCCCGGCCTGGTGGACCTCGAGCACAAGGCCTGCGCGCGCGAAGGCATCCCGATCTATTACGAAACGCCGGCCATCGGTCTGATCGCCGACGACGACGGCGTCAAGGGCATACGCGCCAAGCACCAGGGCACGGTCGTCGACATCAAGTGCAAGGCGGTGGTGCTGGCCTGCGGCGGCTTCGAGTCGAATGCCGAGATGCGCGCCCGCTACCTCGGGCCGAACTGGGATCTCGCGAAGGTGCGCGGCACGCGGTTCAATACCGGTGCCGGGCTCAAGATGGCGATGGAAGTCGGCGCGATGCCTTTCGGGCACTGGTCCGGCTGCCATGCGGTGGGCTGGGATCAGAACGCGCCGCCCTTCGGTGATCTCGCCGTCGGCGACAACTTCCAGAAGCATTGCTACCCGTGGGGCATCATGGTCAATGCGAACGGCGAGCGTTTCGTCGACGAGGGTGCGGATTTCCGCAATTACACGTATGCCAAGTACGGCGGGGTCATCCTGTCGCAGCCCAACATGTTCGCGTGGCAGATCTTCGATCAGAAGATCGTGCCGTCCCTGCGCGACGAATACCGCATCAAGCAGATCACGAAGGTCACGGCCAACACGCTCGAAGAGCTCGTCACCAAGCTCGACGGCGTGAATCCGGAAGCCTGCCTGCGCGAACTGAAGGCGTACAACGCGGCGGTGCGTCGGGACATCCCGTACAACCCCGCGATCAAGGACGGCAAGTGCACCGAAGGCCTCAAGGTCAACAAGACCAACTGGGCCAACGTGCTCGACGAGCCGCCCTACGAAGCGTATGCGGTCACGTGCGGTGTCACGTTCAGCTTCGGTGGGGTGAAGATCGATCCGGCAAACGGTCAGGTGCAGGATCAGGCCGGCCAGGGCATCACGGGTCTGTACGCGGCAGGTGAAATGGTCGGTGGCTTGTTCTATCACAACTACCCGGGCGGCACGGGGCTCACGTCCGGTGCGGTGTTCGGCAAGCTCGCGGGCGATGGCGCCGGCGCTTTCGTAGCCAAGAAGTAGGTTCGCTGCACGTCGACGAAATGGTGCCAGGCACGTGCCTGGCACCATTTTTTGTTCGAGGAGGAAACGATGACCGGGAATACCACCGTAGCCAAGGTGCTGGCCGCCTGCCTCGCGCGCCATGGCGTCAAGGCGATGTTTTCGCAAAGCCTGCCCTCGGCAGCGCTGCTCGCCGCAGAAGACGCGGGCATACGCCAGTACACGTATCGAACCGAGAACGCCGGCGGAGCGATGGCCGATGCCTATGCGCGCATCACCGGGCGTGTTGCCGTGGTTTGTGCGCAGAACGGTCCGGCGGCCACCTTGCTGGTGCCGCCGCTCGCCGAGGCGCTGAAGTCGTCGGTGCCGGTGGTGGCCCTGGTGCAGGAGGTCGAGCGCGCGAACGCGGATCGCAACGCGTTCCAGGAACTCGATCACATCGCGCTCTTTCAGAGCTGCACGAAGTGGGTGCGCCGGCTGGGCGATCCTTCGCGCATCGAGGACTACGTGGACATGGCTTTCGCCGCAGCGGCTGGCGGGCGTCCCGGACCCGTCGCCCTCCTGCTTCCCGCCGACATGCTCGGCGCGCAGATCGAGACGGCCGGTCGGCGCCATGCGGATCTCGGCGCGTGTCCGCTGGATCGCATGCTGCCGGAATCCGGTCGACTCGATGCAGCGGCCGATCTGCTCGCGAGCGCTAAACATCCCTTGATCGTCGCAGGCGGCGGGGTGCATCTGTCGGGAGCGGCGCAGGCGTTGGCCCGGTTGCAGACTGAAGCTCACCTGCCGGTGATGACGACAGTGATGGGCAAGGGCGCGGTGGCCGAAGATCATCCGCTCTCGCTCGGCGTCGGTGGCAACGCGCTCGGGCGCATGTCGCCGAGCTACCATCTGCGGCCCATCGTGCAGCGAGCGGATGTCATCGTGCTTATCGGTACGCGCACGGCGCAGAACGGCACCGATTCCTGGACCTTCTTTCCGCCGACTGCCCGCTACGTGCATATCGACATCGATCCGGTGGAGATCGGGCGCAACTACGAATCGATGCGTCTCGCGGGCGATGCGAAGCTCACGCTCGAAGCGCTTTGCGAGCGGTTGCGCGGGCGCCGACGTGCGTCGCCCGAACTGGTTGCCGAGATCGCCGCCGGCAAGGCGAAGAGTGCCGGCGATATCGCGCCGCTGCTGGGTTCGGATGCTGCGCCGATTCGCCCGGAGCGAATCATGGGCGACATGGCGAAGGTCCTGACGCCCGACACGCTCGTGGTGGCCGACGCGAGCTATTCGTCGGTGTGGATCGCGTGCTATCTGCCGAGCCTCGAGGCCGGTATGCGGTTCATCACGCCGCGCGGCATTGCCGGACTCGGTTGGGGGCTGCCCATGGCGATCGGCGCCAAGGCGGCTCGACCATCGAGTCCCGTGCTCTGTGTGACGGGCGACGGCGCCTTCGGCCACGTCTGGTCCGAACTCGAAACGGCACGTCGCTCCGGGCTGCCGGTGATCGTCACCGTACTGAACAACGGGGTGCTCGCTTATCAGAAGGATGCCGAAGACGTGAAGTTCGGTCGTCACACCGGGGCCGTCGCGTTCTCGCCGGTGGATCATGCGGCCATCGCGCGGGCGTGCGGCTGTCGCGGCGTGAGGATCGAGCGGCCGGGGGATTATCTGCCCGCGCTGCGCGAGGCGCTCGCGTGTGGCGAGACGACCCTCTTCGATATCGATACGGATCCGGATGCCTATCCGCCGATCACGCTCTTCGACGGCAAGCTCGATGCTGCAAGGGCGAAGCAACGTGCGTCCAGCATGCGCAAGGCAGCGTGACTCAGTGTCGACTCTGGGTCACGGCACCTTCGCCCCACCTTCGACTCTGCGTCGACACAGGGTCAACGCACCTTCGGGGCACCTTCGGCTCTGCGTCGATGCAGAGTCGCGATGCGCCAGGATGGGCGCCGATCGTTTCTGACCCCGCACCGTGATTTCCGGACGCATGGCGAGGTTCATGGCCGCAGCTCTGCTGATCGGCACGCTCGCAGCTGCTACCGCGGTCGTCTGGACCGGGCACGTGCTTACCCGGCCAGCGCGCGCCGACACCGGGATGCCGCCGCCGGCACTTGCGGCAAGCCGGCTCGCTTTTCCTTCGGCGTCGGGGGCGCTGATCAGCGCATGGTTCATCCAGGGTGAGCCGCGAGCGGGTGCGGTGCTTTTGCTGCATGGCGTTCGATCCGACAAACGTTCCATGCTGGGGCGTGCACGCTTTCTGAAAGCACTGGGGTTCTCGGTGCTGTTGATCGATCTGCAGGCCCACGGCGACAGCACCGGTGAGCGCATCACCTTTGGACTGCGCGAGGCGCGCGACGTCGACGCGGCGCTGCGGCGGCTCGCCCAG
>JBIKKL010000181.1:0-8505 GCA_044360365.1 Burkholderiales bacterium
CCGATGGGATTCGGAAAATCGAGCCCCCAGACCTTGCAGTTCAGCTGCGGTGGATCCGGCCGGTCATCGCGTCCGGCCAGCCCGAGCTTGACCGCAGCGATGGCGATCCGATGCGCACGCTCGGGGTCTAGCCGCAGCAGGATCGGCGCGGCAAGCGAATAGGGAACCATACGGATGCGGCGGACCATGCATGTTTCCACGCAAGGCCCGCGCCTTGTTATCAGTCGCTCGAAGTGATGCCGTAGTCTTTCACGGCCTTGGTCCACCGCACGATCTCGGCTCGCATGAACTTGCCGAACTCCTCGGGGGAGGTCGGTACGGGATCATAACCCCGCGTCCGCAGCTGTTGCGGCGCGTCGCCGGTGGAAAGCACTTTGACGATATCCGCATTGAGCCGCTTGATGATCGCTGCAGGCGTACCGGCCGGAGCGACGAGACCGTACCATCCGCTGATGGTGAAGCCCTTGAACCCCTGCTCGGTCAGGGTCGGAACATCCGGAAACTCCCGCGAGCGCTTCGCAGTCGTGACGGCGAGCGCGCGGATGCGCCCGGCGCGCACCTGCGTCAGGGCCGCCCCGGGACCGGAAAAAATCGTCTGCACTTCGTTCTGCAGCAATGCCTGCATGGATGGCCCCGACCCGCGGTAGGGAATGTGCTGCAACTTCGCCCCGGCGGAACGGTAGAAAAGTTCCTGCGAGACATGCGACGTGGCGTTGCCCGAGCCGAAATTGAACCCACCCGACTTCGTTTTCGCGAGTTGGATGAACTCGGGCAGCGTCTTGGCCCCCACCGAAGGATGAATCGCCATGATGTACGGCTGTTCGATCAGTTGGCTGATTGCCGCAAAGTCCTTCGACGGATCGAACGCGAGCTTCGTGGTCATGCCGGGCATGACCGCGACCGCCCCGATCTCTGCGATGGTGAGCGTGTAGCCGTCCGGCGCTGCTTTGGCGCCGAGCCCCGTCCCGAGCAGCCCCTGCGCACCGCCACGGTTATCGATGACGATCTGCTGCCCCATGAGCGAAGTCCACGCCGGCAGGATGGTGCGGGACACGAGATCGGTGCCTCCACCCGGGGGGAAAGGCACGATCAGGCGCACAGGACGTTCCGGATAACCCTCTCCCTTGCTTTGTGCGAAGGCAGCAAGCGGTCCGGTGACCGCAAGGCCGACCGCAACCAGCAGCGACATTCGAGTACTGTTCGACATATCATGGCTCCCACAGTGTCGGTGTTCGAATTCCTGACCGGCCTCGTTCGCAAAGACGGCCGTCACGGGCAGCGCTGGGCCGCCTCCGATTCTTTCTGTTAGGATTCTCGCACGTTTTTTCTCCATTCTCCCCTGTGCCGCCCCTTCGCTTTCCACGCCTGGATGCGTCGTTGTGCCTTTCGTCCTGACCTGCGAGGCGGCGCCATGAACAGCATGTCGACATCGCACAAGAAGCGCCTGATCGTTGCCATCACCGGCGCATCCGGCGTCATCTACGGGATACGTGCACTCGAACTCCTGCGCGGCTGTGCCGGCGTGGAGACGCACCTCATCCTTTCTTCGTCTGCCGCACGCACGATCGCAGAGGAAACCGATCGCTCCATCGAGCAGATCCGGGCACTCGCCGATACGCTCTACCATCCCAAGGACATCGGTGCTGCGATATCGAGCGGATCCTTCCGCACCGAAGGCATGCTCGTCGCGCCGTGTTCCGTCAAAACGTTGAGCGGCATTGCCCATTGCTTCGACGAGGAACTCGTCGTGCGCGCTGCAGATGTGTGCCTGAAGGAGCGTAGACGCGTCGTGCTATTGTTCCGCGAAACACCGCTGCACGCGGGTCATATCGAGCTGATGGCTCAGGCGACGCGCAACGGGGCCATTGTCACGCCCCCCGTTCCCGGCTTTTACCACCACCCCGCCTCTGTCGACGATATCGTGACCCAGACCGTCGGGCGTGCCCTCGACCTCTTCGGCATCGATCCGCATGTCGTCAAACGTTGGCGCGATCCGGAAGCGGCGCCCGACGAGCGCGCTCCCTAGCCCAACCGCGATCCCGCACTCTGATGAACGGCCTCGCCAAGGACGACTCCCCTTTCTGGCGATTCTCGCTTGCGCTTTACGGCAAAGCGGGTGTTCCCGCGGCCTGCATGAGGCTGCAGGACGAATGCGGCGCCGACGTGAACGTCCTGTTTTATGTCTTGTTCCTTGCGCGTGCATGCCGCCTCATCGACGCCGATGATGTCGATCGCATCGAGGCCCTCGCCGCCCCTTGGCGCGACGGGATCGTACGGCCGCTCCGGTCGGTGAGACGCGCACTGAAGGCGCCGCCCGAGCACTTTCAGATCGAGGCGACGCAGAGCCTGCGTGCCATGGTTCAACGCGTCGAACTGGAAGCCGAGCGCCTGCAGCAACTCGCCCTGGAACGCGATCTGCCGGCACAAGCTGTCGGCATTCCGGGAACCGCGACGAACGAATGCGCCGCCACCAATTTGCGCGTGTATGCCCAGCGGCTGGGCGGGTTTCCCGCGGAGCCGGTTGCCATGATTCTTCGACGACTTGACGACACTTGAGTCCGATCGTCAACACCTGCGCCAGCATGGGCAGGCATGAATTACATCGACCATCGGGCGTGGTAGCATGAACGCCCGCTTGGCGGACAAATTGCTTCAGTCAGAAATCACGCCGTCGGCTCGTGCTGACAACGTCATAGCACTTGAAAGGAGTGGGCATGCAAGGCGAAGAAAGTCTGATTACAGGTCACAAACCCCTCAACGCCGCGCAAATCGGTGACATGAACATGGTCAAGCACCTGGGCAAGCAGTGCAGGGATCTGGTCAACTACCTCGAACAGGATAACCTGGACTACGACAGCCGCTGGATCGAAGTGGCTCGAACGCAGTTGCAGTTGGGGCTCATGGCGCTGACCCGAGCCGTCGCCAAGAACGAATTCTTCTGAGGCATCGCCTCGGGGCCATCGTCCTGCTCGGGGGACTGCTCGTCCAAGGTCGGGTGGATCTTCCTCGCGCACGAACATCGTGCCGCTGGTGTCCTGAGTCGGAGATTCATTGACACATTGCCGAACGGTATCGCTATTGCGTCAGCGACGAAAGTGTCGAAATCGACGCCAGACGCGAAGGGAGCCACAGCCAGGTTGGACGCCTGGCGAGGATTTCCGACAAGGCATGGCTTCGATTCTCGGCGCTTTTGTTCAGCGAGTTTCCGACTCAGGACGCTAGCGGCACGATGTTCGACGTAGCGCTTCAACGGCGCGCGCAGATCGCCCTGCCGTCATCCCATCCGCGCCGATACTGGTCCTCCTCGGCATAGCGCGCATCGATCTTCCTGTTCCGGCCGCGCGCAGTCTCGCAACCGTCGCCAAACCCTGCTCGGAATGCCGGCGAATAGCCCGACAGATTCACCGGCGGTGGTTCGACCTTATCCGCGGCGGGCCGATGGGCACACGCCGCCACCCATGCGACGACGAACACAAGCAGCCCCTTGCGAATGGCACTTTCCAGGGTCGGACTCCTTTCGCCTGCGCGGACCAGGCAGTGCCGCTCGTTGATTCCCACCTTGTGCAAGGTGATCTCCTCTGAAGACGTCGGGTGCTACTTGACTGGTTGAGTTTCGGTCGAAGGATGTAACGTATTCCGCGACCGGACCGCAGTGCATGAACTTCTGTTGCGACCCGGGAACATGCCGTACGCGTACATCCAGCAATGGAAATCATTGCATGGAGTTTGCCCAAGAGAAGCGCGAATCACCGCCTACACCGAGGTGCCGCTCACTATTGTCCCCACCCCTGGCAGGCAACGGATCAGCCTACCCCGCCCCCCCGTTCAACGGACGAGCGACCCGCCGGCGGTCGATGGCTCACGCCCCTTCCCGCGAAGCCCGGCGTCATGCGTGAGGCGCCAGTCGGGACGCTGTCGGATATGCGTGCGCAACTCGCGTACCTCTACCAGACCGACGATGAAGTCATTATCCGGGCCCTGCTCGGCGATCGCCAGATCCGGGCGGAACTGTCGCCGCTGGACTCCGACACCACGCGTATCGTCGTGGTCGCACAGAAGGACGCCGCAGTGGATCGTGCGCTCTCCAGCCGGATCGTCGAAATCGTCGAAGCCAATTTGCCCTGACCGACGACGTCGGCTTATGCCGAGGGACGCCAGGCAAGGCTGGCGGGGGTCGCGGGACCACGGCGATAATGAAGGGCTGACATCGCACTGCGCTGCAGCCCTTTTTCCTTACACCGCGAGCGTCCCATGGCCCTGATCGAGATTCGAGAAAAGCCCACTGCCGGGCACACGATCCGTCTGCACGAGAACGATAACGTCGTCGTCGCCCGCACCGATCTCGGCATCGGCACCAGGCTCGAACCCGAGGGATTGCTCTGCAAGAGTCAGGTCACGGCAGGCTTCAAGGTCGCCTCCCGCCACATCGAAAAGGGCGAACCGATACGCAAATACAACGTCGTGATCGGATTCGCATCGAGCGACATTCCGGCGGGTGCCCTCGCCCACTCGCACAACGTCGAATTCCGCGAATTCGACCGCGACTACGCCCACGCCCAGGACTATCGGCCCGTGGAGCTGCTGCCCGAGCATCAGCGAGCGACGTTCATGGGCATCGTTCGCGCCAACGGTCAGGTCGCCACGCGAAACTACGTCGGCATCCTGTCGACCGTGAACTGCTCGGCGACCGTCGTCCACAAGATCGCCGAGTGGTTCACGCCGGAGCGCCTCGCCGAGTATCCGAACGTCGACGGCGTTGTCGCGTTCGCGCACGGGCTCGGCTGCGGCATGGAGATGACCGGTGAACCGATGGATCTGCTTCGTCGCACAATGGCCGGCTACGCCATGCATGCCAACATCGCGGCCGGCCTCGTGATCGGCCTGGGCTGCGAGCGCAATCAGATCAGCGGACTGCTTGCCGCGCATCCTGACCTGAAGGGCGGCGAACGCCTGCAGACATTCGTGATGCAGGAATCGGGCGGCACACGCAAGACGATCGAAGCGGGCATCGCTGCGGTGAAGGAACTGCTTCCGATCGCGAATCGCGTCGTCCGTCAGCCTGTACCCGCCAGCCACCTTACGGTAGGTTTGCAGTGCGGCGGCTCGGACGGCTTTTCCTCGATCACCGCGAATCCGGCCCTCGGGGCCGCAATGGATCTTCTGGTCCGACACGGCGGCACGGCCATACTCTCCGAGACGCCCGAGATCTACGGCGTGGAGCATACCCTGACACGACGCGCCCGCTCGCGCGAAGTCGGCGAGAAGCTCGTCGAACGCATCCGCTGGTGGAAGGATGTCTATACCGTAGGCCGGGATACCCAGATCAACGGCGTCGTGAGCCCCGGCAACCAGCACGGCGGGCTCGCCAACATCCTAGAGAAGTCGCTGGGCTCGTCGATGAAGGGCGGCACCGGCCCCTTGATGGAAGTCTATCGGTACGCCGAACCTGTCACGCAGAAGGGCTTCGTCTTCATGGATACGCCCGGCTTCGATCCCTGTTCGGCAACCGGCCAGATTGCCGGCGGCGCAAACGTCATTCTCTTCACGACGGGCCGTGGATCCTGCTTCGGCGCGAAGCCGGTGCCGTCGATCAAGCTCGCAACGAATACTCCGATGTACTCCCGGCTCACCGAAGACATGGACATCAATTGCGGCGAGATTCTCGACGGCACGGCCACGGTCCAGGCGATGGGCGAGAAGATCCTGGAGCACACGCTGAGAATCTGCTCGGGCGAAAGAAGCAAGAGCGAGGAACTCGGGCTCGGCGATCACGAGTTCGTGCCCTGGAACATCGGTGTGGTGGGTTGATGCCGAACCGGATCGCCGCGGTATCGGACTGCCCTGCGGGCACTACTCGATCCTGATATTCGCGTCCTTTACGACGCGCGCCCAGCGGGCTACGTCGTCCTTCACCATCTGAGCAAACGCATCGGGTTTGTTCGTCATCGGATCCGCGCCCAGGCTGACGAATCGATCATGAACGGGCTTCGATGCGACCACTTTCGCGACCGCATCCGCGAGCCGATCGACAATGACCTTCGGAGTGTTCGCTGGCGCGAACAATCCTGCGAAGGTCGACGCTTCGCATCCCTTGCAGCCCTGCTCAGCCAAGGTCGGCACGTCAGGCAACTGACCCGAGCGCTTCGGCGACGCAACGCCGATCGATCGCAGTCTCCCGCCCTTTACGTAACCGATCGACGCCGTCATCTGATCGAAGATCAGATCGATCTGCCCGCCCATCAGATCGATCAGCGCAGGGCCGCTGCCCTTGTACGGAATATGTGTAAGCTTCACGCCGGTGGCCAGCTGAAACAGTTCGCCGGCGAGATGATTCGTGGAGCCGGCCCCGGGCGATCCCATGGTCATGCGACCGGGTTTGACTTTCGCCAGCGCAACCAGCTCCTGCATGTTCTTCGCGCGCAGCGCCGGATGCACCACGATCATGATCGGGACTTCACTCACCAGACTGATCGGCGCGAGATCCCGGACCGGATCGTACGGCAGCTTCGGATAAAGGCTGGGCGCACCGGTAATCGTCCCGGTGGAACCCACCACGAGGTTGTAACCGTCCGGCGGCGATTTCGCGACCAGATCGACACCGATGGTGCCCGAAGCCCCGCCACGGTTGTCGACGACGACCTGCGTCCCGAGTGCCTCGGACAAACCGGGCGCAATCGTACGCGCCGTAATGTCGATATTGCCGCCGGGCGCGAACGGCACGACGAGCCGTATCGGCTTCTCCGGAAACTTCTGTGCCGATGCACCGAGCGCAGCCACCAGTGCGAAACCCGCGACGCAAGCACGGCCGATGAATGTTCTTTTCATATGGTTGAAACTCCCTCTAAGGCGCACCACGCGCCGCGTCCCACCCAAACCGCATGGGCGGGCTCGTATTGCCGCCCTGCTAGCGCGCCAGCTCCGCCTTCATGCCGCTGGCCTTGACGACCTTTGCATACTGCTCGATCTCCGCGCGCAGGAATTTCGCGAACTCCTCCGGGGTGCTGCCGATGGTTTCGGCCCCCAGCGCGCCATAACGCTTCTGTGCCTCCGGCGACTTCATTGCCGCTGCGACTTCCGTGCTCAGGCGAGCGAGGATCGGCTTCGGTGTTCCGGCCGGAGCAAGGGCCGCATTCCAGATCACCGCCTGATATCCCGGAACACCCGCCTCGTCGATCGTCGGTACTTCGGGCAGTTGGTTCGACCGCTTCAGGCTCGTCAGACCGAGCGCGCGGACCTTCCCCGAGCGGATGTGGGGCAGCGAGGCCGTAATGCTGGGAATGGCCACATGCAGATGGCCTGCGATCACGTCGGTCAGACTTTGAGCGGTGGCCTTGTACGGCACATGCACCATCCGGATCCCGGCCATCAGATTGAGCAGGGCGCCTGCAATGTTGGCCGTCCCGCCCACACCCGTTGAACCGTAGTTGAAGGTATTCGGTTTCGCCTTCACGAGCGCCACGAACTCCTTCACGCTGCTCACGCCAAGACTCGACGTCACGACAAGGACCTGTGGCGTCTGCCCGACCAGCGAGATCGGTGCGAGATCCTTCAGCGTATCGTAGGGCAGTTTGTCGTGCAGACTGGGCAGCACGGCAATCGTGCTGGCGACCACGGCAATCGTATACCCGTCCGGTGGCGATTTCGCCATGAGATCGGTGCCGATGATTGTCGACCACCACGTGCTGACCGAGACGGGCCGTCAAGCCGTCGGCCACGATGCGCCCGACAATGTCCCCATTGCCTCCCGCTGCGTAGGGGACAATCAATCTGACCGGTCGATGGGGATAGGTCACTTCAGCCGCATGACCGATCGCTGTATTGATACTCGCTGCAGCCGCAAACGCCGCGATCGTTGCGCTTCCTGCCCGCATCCGGACGATGCGCCTCTCACCGCTACTCATGCAACCTCCTCAAAGCTTCGCCATTCGGACGCGCCCGCCCGCATGGCGACCCGGTACGATGTGCATTGGTTGAACGGATCACTCCGCCTTCGCACCCGAGGCAGGCACAACCTTGGCGTACTTCCTGAGATCGGATGCGATCAGCTCGGCAAACGCCTTCGACGTCGTGGGCGTCGCTTCGACGCCCTGGTTGCCAAGACGGGTACGAACGTCGGCATCCTGAAGCGTACGTCCGACATCCCCATTCAAGCGGGCGAGTACATCGGCCGGCAGATTTGCCGGACCGAGCAATCCGTACCAAAGGATGAACGAGTAACCCGGCACCTTGCCGGACTCGGCGACCGTCGGCAGATCGGGCAATGCCTGCGAGCGTTTGTCCCCCGTTACGGCGATGGCCCGCAGACGGCCACTGCGCACATGCGGCATCACACCGAGCGCCGAGGTAAACGTGAACGTCAACTGCCCCGACAAGACATCCTGCATCATGATCGCTGTACCCTTGTAGGGAATGTGCTGGAAGCGCGCACCCGTCATCATTTCCAGCAGCGAGACGGACATGTGTCCGACCGACCCGATGCCGGAAGATCCGTACTGCACCTGCGTC
>JBIKKL010000182.1:0-8435 GCA_044360365.1 Burkholderiales bacterium
CTTGTTGATCTGACAGTGTCTCGTGTTGCATCCACTTGAAGCCAGTGGAGCCCGCCCCTGGTTGCGGCGGCGTTTCCGCGCGGTTCAGTTCGAAAAGGCCTCAGATGTGGTCCTGCATCCTCGGCTACGTTGCGCGATAGATGCTCCAGATCCACCCCGAGATCTCGCCGGAGTGGCGCAATTGAGGGGCGTGCGACGGATCTGCTGTATGGTCATTTTGGCGCTCGCGTGCTGCCAGCTTTTGAGCACTGCATGATTGCGTAAGATCTATGCCCGCACCCGGGATGCTCAGCGAAAAGACTCTCCCTCAATGCAATCGGTAACTTGCCCAAAGATGCTGAGCTCCGCTGCAACACACCGAACGTTCGCGGCGCCACGTATAGAGAAAAGGACCAAAACTGTCAGCGCACCTGTCGATTCTGGACACCACCGGTATGCTCGACTACCATGACCATGTACTGGCTTCGACTTTCGATAGCGTGCTCGACGGCACGGGATCATGCCGTGCAACGCGAGGTATCACTGATGAACGTCACCGAAGAGCTGGTAACGCGATTGGTCACCACGGAATATGCATCCATTCCCGTGGAAGCCGTGGAGATTGCAAAGCAGGTCTGTCTCGACGGCATTGCCGTTATGATCGCCGGTGCGCGCGAGCCGCTCGGCGTGGGGCGAATCACGCTGGATTACGTCCAGGACCTAGGGGGAACGCCCGAGGCGTCGGTCGTGACCGGCGGATTCCGCACCTCGGCTTTGCACGCCGCCTATGCGAACGGCACACTCTGCCATGCGCTAGATTTCGACAACACGTCTATTCCGGTGAACCATCCCACCTCGGCGGCGCTACCCGCGATCCTTGCTATTGCCGAGCGCAAGAGAGCCACCGGTCAAGAGGTACTTTCGGCGATTGTGCTGGCCTTCGAGGTACAGGGCCGCATGCGACTCGCTACGCGCGCCATTGGGGCGAATAGCATCTTTCATAAACCCGGCGTTTCTGGCCTGATGGGTGCGGTGACCGGTGCCGGAAAGCTGTTGGGGCTGGATGTAAAATCGTTCTGCCATGCATTCGGTCTGGCCGGATCACGTGCTGGATCGATCACCGTCAACACGGGTACCATGACGAAAGCCAGCCATGCCGGTCATGGTGCCCGGATGGGGGTGGAAGCGGCACTGCTCGCCGCCCGCGGCTGGACCGCGCACGCCGACGTGTTCGGCTCCGGCAAGTTCTTCGAGACCTTCTACTGCGAGAAGCCACACGAGCCGGAGTTGTTCCTCAAGAACTTTGGGGCGCCGTATTACATGGTCGATCCGGGCGTCGGATTCAAAAAGTATCCATCGAACTACTTCACGCATCGCGCGATCGATGCTGCTCTGGCGCTGCGCGAGCGACACGATCTAAAGCCCGAGCGTATCGAGCGAGTAGCGATTGATTTCCCCAATTTTCCGCACGTGGCGCGCGCCCCCAAAACTGGTCTTGACGGCAAGTTCAGCGTCCAGTACTGCACGGCGCTCGCACTTCTCGACGGGAAGGTTAGCGTAGAAAGCTTTTCCGATGCGCGCCGGTTCGCGACGGACATGGAGGCAATGCTCCATCGCACGCACGTCAATTTGCGTGACGATATCTCGAACGATATAGAGCAGACGTACAGCATCGTGCGGCTGTACACGACCGACGGTCTCGAACTCGAGGCGAGGTGCGATGTGCCTCGTGGTTTTCCTGGAGTGCCGCTCAGCCGCGCGGAACGCGTTGGGAAGTTCTACGACTGTGTCAGCGAGGTGCTTTCTCCGTCGATCGCCGCGGAGCTCCTTGAGGCGATCGAGTCCTTGGACAGGCGTGCGGACATCGCTTCAATCATGGACATCGCGTGTTCTGCGGGTCGGGACAATCAGCCTTGATGCCGCCGGCTTTGATGATCTTCGACCAGAAGTCGATCTCGGCCCGAATTCGCTTCGCAAATTCCTCGGAGGTGTTGCCGACCACCTCAACGCCGGCATCGAAGAACCGTTGCTTCACGTCGGGTGACGTGATCACGCGCACGATCTCCTGATTTAGACGCGTGATGATCTCGCGCGGCGTCTTCGCCGGAACATATATGCCGTCCATGGAGATGACCTCGTATCCCGGCATCCCCGCATCCGACATAGTCGGCAGACCTGGAAAATGCGGCGACGGCTTTAGCCCGGTCACCGCGAGGGCGCGCAGCCTACCTGCCTTGACGTGCGGACTGACGGATGGCGTGTTCGCGAACAGAACCTGAACCTCGCCCGACACAATGGATTGCACCGCTTGTCCGGTGCCTTTGTAGCTCACACGCACGATGTCGAGTTTTGCCATGGACTTCAGCAACTCCGCGGCGAGGTGGCTCTGGGAGCCGAGCGTGGCGGCCGAGTAGTTCAGGTCTCCCGGTCGGGCGCGCGCCAGCGCGACTAGTTCTTTCAGCGACTTCACTGGCAGGGAGGGATGCACCACGAGCACGTTCGGTGCGACACCGACCAAAGTGAGCGGCTCGAAATCTCGAATCGGATCGTATGGCGTTTTTTCGAGCAGCGGGCCTATCGTGAAAGTGCCGCCCGCCACGAGCAGCGTATAACCGTCCGGTTTCGAGCGTGCGGCCACGTCACCAGGCACGACGCCGCCCGCGCGGTTATCGACGATCACCTGCTGGCCAAGTGCCGTGGAAAGTCCTGTCGCGATGAGACGCGCGGCAAAATCATTGCCGCCGCCTGCCGGGGAAGTGACGATGCGAACGGGGCGAGTCGGATATGACTGTGCATATGCAGCACAGCTCAGCACCGCGCAGGCCACAGTCGCGAGCACTGCCGTGCGATGGAGGGGGGATATCATGGAATTGCGTCTCCTTCCTCTGCTCATTCTTGATGGATGCCATTTGTTTTTATAGCACGCGCTTCAGCGGTGCTACCTACTTAGTCGATTACGATGCGTTGGCCTGTGCCCCGCAAAAATTGACGACGCGGGGTTGAGCTGAGGAAGCGCCTGCTGTCGGCGGCTGAATCTGGCATGATGCGCACATGTGGCCCGTGTTGAAAGCGATCATCGGTCTTCTTGCCGACGTTGTGCGGTTCGGGATGCGAGCGAATTGCCTACGAACTGCTCATGAAGCTCAGCATACGTGGGTCGCCTCGGATGGTGGCGAAGTACATGCCCACGCGGCCACGGGGCCGGACTCGGAGAGCGATCAGCGTTGGTCGGTTCTTTGGTGAACCACGCGAATTCGATCATCACGTGCGACTTCTGTTTCTCGGTTAAGGCGACGTTTCGGGTGCTTTACGTGTTCGTGGTGATCGAGCACGAGCGGCGTCGCCTTGCGGAAGTGAACGTGACGGCCAATCCCAAGGCAGAGTAGAAGTTATAGCAGCTACATCAGGCCCTCGGGGAAGGGGCGCCCACCGGTATTGCATCCATGGCCGAGATCGGATATTCGCTAAGCACCTGGATGAGTCGATCAGCGCGCTTGGTCTGAAGGTATTGAAATCCCCGGTGGCGAGTCCAAAAGCGAATGCGGTTCGGCGTATAGTCGAACACTACGGCTTGGTTTGCGCCGGGACAGATCAATTTTCTGTCGTCGTCCTGATGGGAGGAATACGCGATGAAGTTAATTGGATACGCTGCCGCCTTGGCAGCGGCCGCCGCACCGGCGATTGCGGCGCAGAGCCCAGAGAGTTTCCCCAGCAGACCGGTGCGGCTAATCGTACCGTTCACATCCGGCGGCGCGGTCGATCTCCTGGCGCGCAGGATAGCTCCGAAGATGAGCGAGAGCTGGGGACAGCAAGTGGTGGTGGACAGCCGCCCCGGCGGGGGCGGAACCCTAGGATCGAGTATCGTGGCCAAAGCCACACCCGATGGCTACACCCTCATGGTGTCTTCCATCTCCTACGCGATGGCCGCGGCGCTTTACTCGAAGCTGCCATTCGATCCGGCGAAAGACTTGACGGGCGTGAGTCAGATCTCTGTCAGCACGAGCCTGCTGGTGGTGGCGCCTTCGCTGGGCGTGAAAACAGTGAAAGATCTCATCGCGCTCGCCAAGAAACGGCCGGGACAATTGAACTACGGTTCTAACGGAGTTGGCGCCGGCATGCATTTGAATGCCGAGCAATTCAGGTTTGCTGCCGGCATCGACGTCGTACACGTCCCCTACAAGGGTGTTCCGGAAGTGCTCGTCGACATCATGACCGGGCGCATACATTTCGCTCTGTCACCGTTGGTGCCGGCGTTGCCGTTTATCCGGGATGGGAGGTTACTCTCGGTAGCGGTGAGCACCCCACACCGCACGGCGGCCCTGCCCGATGTGCCGACGATCGCGCAGGCTGCCTTGCCGGGTTACGCGTTCCAATCGTGGTTCGGCGTGTTCGCACCCGCCGGGACGCCAAGGCCGATCGTTGAGCAGATCAGCAGGGAGATCGCCCGCATCGTGGAATTGCCGGATGTGAAACAGCACATGGAGAGTCAGGGCGAGGAAGGTAGAGCGAGCACGCCCGAGGCATTCAACAGGTTTGTCCGCGCCGAAATCGAGTCAACGAAGGAGATCGTCAAGCGCGCCGGTATTCGCGTCGAGTGAAAGATCAGAACGGGCCGTTCCTGTTCTTCACGGCCCCTCCGGACTGACGTGATCATGTTGAGATCGGGCCGCATGATATCCATATCTAAGCGTTCACCGCGCCACGAATGGCAACGGCATAGGCGTCTATGGTCTTGGGTCGTAGGCCTTTAAGCTTCAGCTTTTGAAGGTGTCGCCAGTAGTTGCGCTCGAACGTGGTGGGGGTGGAAGACAAAGCGGGCATCTTGAAGTAACCTCGTCGTCATCGATTGGCCCTGGTGAAATGGGATCAGTCTAAATGGTGAAGTCAAATTACATACGCCGCTTGCTCCGCGGAGCGGATTCGTCCAACGCATGCTTCAATGCAGGAGCGATGTCATGCTCGATACGCCCGACACCAGCACCTCTCGCCTACAGGGTCACAGCCCACCCTCTGATAAACGCCGCCCCGACGCCGCGGGGCCGGTCCCGGGTGACGCACCGGCTGAGGCCGCAGACGGGGCAATGACCGCGCCCGCCAGAACAGCGATCAGCCTGACCGTGAATGGCGTCAGGCATCACGTCGATGTGGAGGACCGCTGGACTCTGGTGGAACTGCTCCGAGACCAGTTGGATCTCACCGGCACAAAAATCGGCTGTGACCGCAGCGAATGTGGGGCCTGCACCGTGCTGATGAACGGTCTGCCGGTGTATGCCTGCAGTCAGCTGGCCGTCTGGGTCGACGGGGCCGACGTGCAGACGGTGGAGGGTCTGGCGCGCAACGGACATCTGTCGCCACTGCAGCAAGCCTTTATCGAGCACAATGCCCCGCAATGCGGCTTTTGCACGCCCGGCCAGCTCATGACGGCCACCGCCTTGCTCAACGCGGTCCCCAGGCCCGACGCGGCGCAAGTCAAACACGCGCTGGTGGGGATTCTCTGTCGCTGCTCGAACTATAACGCCATTGTCGAAGCGGTCGTTGCCGCCGGCGCCCAGCAACGGGGTGCAGCGTGAGCGAAGCCGTCCACCCCCTGAGGACCATTGGCCATGTCACGCCACGGGTGGACGCCATCGCCCGCGTCACCGGGCAGGCCAAGTACACCAACGATCTCAAGTTGCCTGGCATGTTGTATGCGCGCGTGCTGCGCAGTCCTCATCCCCATGCGCGCCTGCTGCATATTGATATCAGCGAGGCCTCTCGGTTGCCCGGCGTGCATGCGGTGATTACCCACGAGAACGCCCAGGTGGTCTGGGGCGCGGGCGCGGTGGCCGGTGGACGCCAGTATAGCGATCCCATCAAGGAGAGCACGCGACAGCGGCGCTACATCTTTAATAATCCGGTGCGCTGCGTGGGTGACGCGGTGGCCGCGGTGGCGGCCACCGATCGGCACATCGCCGAGCAGGCCCTGGCGCTGATCAGGGTCGAGTACGAGCTACTCCCCTTTGTCCTGGAGCCCGAAGCGGCCCTGGCGGCCGAGGCGCCCTTGATTTGGCCGGAAGGCAATCTGTGTCTTGATGTGCACAACAACTGTGCCCCGGTGGTGGCCGACCACGGCGACCTCGCGGCCGGTTTCGCCGCAGCAGATCAGGTCTTTGCGCAGCGCTATGACACTGGCTTTGTGCATAACGCGCAGCTCGAACCCCGCTGCGCCCTGGCGCACTGGCAGGAGCAGACGCTGACCCTGTATACCCCCTCCCAGGGCATTGCCAATTGCCGCCATGACATGGCCCGAGATCTGGGGCTGGCAGACCAGCAAGTGCGCGTCGTGTGCAATTACATGGGCGGGGGATTTGGTAACAAGAATCAAAACCAGGACGCCGACCTGATCGCCGCCACGCTCTCCCGCCACACCAAGGCGCCGGTCATGCTGGAATACACGCGCCGCGACGACTGGCTCGGCATGCACGGTCGCTGGCCCACCGTGCAACAGTACAAGGTTGGTGTCACCAACGATGGCACAGTCACCGCCATCCAGCTCAACGGTTACAGTGGCATGGGACCTTACCGCAAGAATTCCGGGGGCATCGGCGGTCTGGAACTGTATGCCTGCCCCAATCGGTACCGATCGGTCTCGCCCGTCTACACCAATCGCACCACCTCGGGCAATCTCCGCGCGCCGTCTGAACCCCATGGGGTCTACGGCATCGAATCGGTGATGGATGAGATCGCCTATACGCTCGGCATGGACCCGGTGGAGTTTACCTTGAAGAATATGCTGCGACCGACCGAGGCGCAGCCGTTTACGAATTACTCTCTGGACGCCTGTATCGAGATGGGGGTGAAGGCATTCGACTGGCAGGCGCGCCGCAAAGTCATTCCGGGCTCCGATGCCGGTCCGCTCAAACGCGGTGCGGGTTTTTCCTTCATGATGTTCCGTTCCGCTCTGGGCATGAGCAGCGCGGTAGTGCAAGTCGATGCCCAGCAGCGCTACACCTTGTTTGTCGGGGTGACCGATGTCGGGACCGGTGCCAAGACCACCATGGGCATGATTGCCGCTGAAGCCCTGGGCGTCCCGCTGTCGCAGGTCGACGTCGTGTCCGGCGATACCGACCGCTGCCCGTACTCGGTGGGCGAGTCGGGGAGTCGCACGACCATCATGACGGGCATGGCCGTTGTCGAAGCGGTAAAGGATTTACAACAACAGATCGCGGCGAGCGGCATGCCGACAGGCCATGACGTCCTGGTCGCCTCGGCGACGCCCTCACCGACCGCCGATGGCAAAATGCGTCAGTGTTTCGGGGCGCACTTCGTGGAGGTGGAAGTGGATACGCGCCTGGGCACGACCCGCATTACCAAGTATCTGGCCGTGCATGAATCCGGGCGGATTGTTAACCCGCAAACGGCGCGGGATCAGATCCGTGGGGCCGTCCTGCAGGGCATCGGTCAGGCGTTGCACGAAGATCTGTTGTACGACTCGGCGAGTGGGCAACCTCTCACCACCGGCTATTATCGAGCCCGGCATCTAACCCATCTCGACGCCCCCACGATCGACGTGCGTTTCCTGGAAGTGGATGACGGGTATGGTCCCTTCGGGGCGAAATCCGTCGGGGAGTCCGGCATCATCCTGGCCCCGGCGGCGGTCGCCAACGCCATCTTCAATGCCACCGGCACCCGCCTGACCTCGCTGCCCATCACCCGCGACAAACTCCTGGGGGCGCTGCGATGAAAGCCTTGACCAATATCAACGCGCGCTCCATCACCGACGCCGTGGCCGCGGCCGGGGCAGCCGCCGCCAGTGGCCGGACCTTCGCCTTCTCGGGCGGCGGGACGGATCTCATACAGCAAATCAAAGACGGGACCAACCAGGCCGATGTCCTAATCAATCTTCGCGCCGTGCGCGAGGCCCGTGAGGTGTCGGTGTCCCCCACGGCGACCCTGATCGGCGGCTTGATTACCCTCACTGAACTTGCCGGCCATAGCGCGCTGTCGGGGCCATGGGATGTACTGCGCGAGGCCGCCGCCAGTGTGGGGACTCCGCAGATACGCAACTTGGCCACGCTGGCCGGGAACATCACCCAGCGCCCCTGGTGCTGGTATTACCGCAGTGGTTTCCCCTGTTTCAAGGCCGGAGGCAGCCAGTGCTTCTCTGTCCATGGCGAGCATCAACAACACGCCATCTTTGGTGGGGGGCCGAGCTATAGCGTTCACCCCTCTGATCTGGCTCCGGCGCTGGTCGCCCTTGATGCGACGTTCGAGGTCATCGGCCCGACAGGGCCGCGCCAGATCGCCGCCGCCGATTTTTTCGTTCTGCCCAGCCAGAACCCGGCGCGGGAAAACATCCTCACCGCCACGGAGCTCCTTACCGGTGTTCGCATACCGACGCCCGCATCTGACGTGGTCAGCACCTATCTAAAAATCACCGACCGGGAAGCCTGGACCCATGCTGAAGTCAGTGTGGC
>JBIKKL010000184.1:0-8413 GCA_044360365.1 Burkholderiales bacterium
GCTACCTCAATTCGAGCAGGCCGCGCGAGAAGCCCAGCAGTCCGTCGAAGCGACATCGTCCAGGATCACTTCCCTCGATGCCCGGCGAGCTGCTCTCGATGCGCTGCAAGCCCGGCTGGCCCGGGGCGAGAACATCAAGGCCTGGCTCGAACAGAACCGCCTCGACGGGCATCGTCGCCTCTGGCAGGGCATGCGCATCGAGCAGGGCTGGGAAGACGCGCTCGAAGCCGTTCTCGACGAGCGTCTCAATGCCATCGCTGTCGAACGCATGGAACTCGACGAACCGTGGTGGCGCGAACGTCCGCCCGCCAAGATTGCCGTCTACAGCGCCGAACAGTCTGCGGCGGGGTCAGCCGGCCAGCAGTGGCGCGGCATGCGCCCGCTCGCGAGCTTCGTCACTTGTCTGGACAGCACGGTCGGCGTGGTTCTGGGCGAGTGGCTCAACTGCGTTTATGCCGCCGAAAGCGTGGAAAGCGCGCTGGAACTGCGGCTGCTCGCGGGGCCCGGGGTCACCCTCGTCACGCGCGAAGGACACCTGTTTACCCGGCATAGCGTGAGCTTCCACGCCCCGGACAGCGAGTTGCACGGCGTGTTGTCACGCCAGCGGGAAATCGATCAGATCGGCGCGGATATCGCTGCGGAAGCGGCGGTCCTGGAAGATCGACGCCGTGCCGCCGAAGAACGCGATCTCGCGCTTACGGAGTTGCGCAATCGAATCGCGTCGTTGCGCTCCGAAATCGCGAATACGCAGGAACAGGCCCACACGCTGGAGCTCGAAGTCCTGCGCGTGTCCGAACAAGCCGATCGCAGATCGCCTCCGAGATCGAGGAGATCGCAGCTCAGAAGGAGCAGGAGGTCGAACAGCGAGAAATCGCCGTCGAAGAACTGGACCGACTGCGTACCGAGCGCGAGGAGCTCGAAACGAAGCTGCGGGACGGCGATTTCGCGTATCGGCGTTCGGAGCACGACGTCGTCGTGCAGCGACGCACCCTCCAGGAGGCAGAACGCGCACTGCAGAGCGCACAATTCAATGAACGCACCTGCCACCAGCGCATCGACGATCTCGAGTCCGCCGTGCGTACGCTCGGCGAGCAGCACGCACGCCTCATCCAGTCCGAATCCGAACTCGATACCGATCTCTCGCGCTTCGATGAAACGGCACTGGTCGAAGAACTGCAGACGGCACTCGATTTGCGCAACGAGCGCGAGGCAGCGCTGTCACAAGTCCGCGACGACCAGCAGGGACTGGAATCGGAATTGCGAGGCGTCGAACAGGAAAGGCTCGGATCCGAACAGCGCATCGAACCTCTGCGCACGCGCATCAACGATCTGCGTTTGAAGGAACAGGAAGCGAGGCTCACCGAGGAGCAGTTCGACCGTCAGCTCGTCGAGGCGAAGGCCGACGAAGAGGCGCTGCGCAGCCAACTCGAAAAGGGCGTCCGTTCGAGCCACCTCAATACCGAGATCACTCGCCTGGGCGACGAAATCGCCGCCCTGGGTGCGGTCAATCTTGCCGCGCTCGATGAACTCACGGCAGCACGCGAACGCAAGACCTACCTCGATTCCCAGTCTGCGGATCTGGAAGAGGCGCTCGAAACCCTGGAAAGCGCCATTCGCCGCATCGACCGTGAAACGCGCGAACTGCTCAGCAACACCTTCGAGGCGGTCAATCGCCACTTCGGCGAGATGTTTCCGTCGCTCTTCGGCGGCGGCAACGCAAAGCTGGTATTGACCGGTGAAGAGATTCTCGACGCAGGCATACAAGTCATCGCCCAGCCGCCCGGCAAGCGCAACAGTTCGATCCACCTGCTTTCCGGCGGCGAGAAGGCCTTGACCGCGCTATCGCTGATATTCTCGATGTTCCAGCTCAACCCGGCGCCGTTCTGTTTGCTCGACGAGGTGGATGCGCCCCTCGACGATTCGAACACCGTGCGGTTCTGCAATCTCGTGAAGAAGATGTCCGCGGAGACCCAGTTCATGTTCATCAGCCACAACAAGCTGACGATGGAAATCGCCGAGCAGCTCATCGGCGTCACGATGCGCGAGCTCGGCGTCTCGCGCGTGGTGTCGGTCGATATCGACGAAGCCATCAAGCTCACCGATCAACAGGCTGCCTGATCCGGACTCCACGATCATGAGCGAACTTCAAATCGGTCTGGTCGTCGCGGGCGTACTGATCGTTCTGGCGGTCTACGCATTCAACCGCTATCAGGAGCGACAGTTCCGGCAGCGGATGGAGAGCAAGTTCAACGAGCAGCCCTCCGCGGACGCTTTGCTCGGTCATGCATCCGATCCGGCGAGGCCGGATGCGCGCATCGAGCCCCATCTCGGCGGTGCCGCATACGAGCCTGATGCGCCCGATGCCGCTGCGGCGGCGGTTGTCCCGGGAGATGCCGCCGCAGCAGCACCGTCGACGAGCGCCTCGCCGACAGCACCACCAGCAGCCGCCACCATGCGATCAACGCCAGCGCCGACGGCAGGGATCGATTATTCGTGCCACCTCGACGCCGCGGAACCCATTCCCCACGCGACCATCGCAGCTTTCGTCAAGGGCGCCGGTGCCATTGGAAAGCCGGTTGAATTGCAGGGCTGGAGCATCCGCAGCAACGAATGGATCGATCTGCCCTGTGCCCCCGAGATTCCCCTGGTCCGAATACGGGCTGCGCTGCAGCTCGCCGATCGCAGTGGACCGGCCAATCGCGTACAGCTGTCGACCATGCGCGATCTGGTGCACCAACTCGCCGAAGCGACAGGCGTCGGCTGCGAATGCCCGGATATCGACGCGGCGTCCCACAAGGCGGCTGAGCTCGATCGGTTCTGCGCGCAGGTCGACATATCGATCGGCTGCAATCTGCTGCCCAGCGGGGGCGCCGGGCTCTCGGGGACCAAGGTACGCGGCTTGCTCGAGTCCGCCGGATTCACGCTCGAGCCGACCGGTCGGTTCGCCTTGCGCTCCGAGGACGGCATCCTCCTCATGACTGCCGAGAACATCGAAGCCGATCCGTTGACGGCCGAGCGCCTTCGCGCGACGCCCATTCCCGGCTTGATGTTCACGCTCGATGTGCCCAAGGTACCTGCGAATGCACGTGCCTTCGACCGGATGATCGAGCTTGGGCGTCATCTGGCTCAGGCCCTGGATGCAGTTGTTGTGGACGACAATCGAGCCGCGTTGACCGAGGCGGGTCTCAAGGTCATCCGTCAACAGCTGCGTACCGTACATGCCGCGATGGAGCAGCACGGCATCCCTGCGGGCAGCGCGGTGGCGGCGCGGCTTTTCTCCTGATGGGCGAGCCCGCTGGTCGGGAGCGGCTGGAAGCGCTGCGGCGCGAGGTCGAGCGCCACAATCATCTGTACTACGTCAAGGATGATCCGCAGATCAGCGACGCCGACTACGACGCGCTCTTCCGCGAGATCGAAGGGATCGAGCGCGAGCATCCGGAGTGGGTCACACCGGATTCCCCCACACAGCGGGTCGGCGCAACGCCGCTCTCCGAACTTGCGCAGGTCACGCATCGCGTCCCGATGCTCTCCCTGAACAACGGCTTTACCGACGACGAGATCGAGCAATTCGATCGCCGGGTTCGACAGGGTCTCGACGCCGAATCGGTCGAGTACTCCTGCGAGCCGAAGTTCGACGGACTGGCCGTCACGTTGGTCTACGAGCACGGTCGTTTTGTACAGGGTGCGACACGCGGCGACGGCTACACCGGCGAGGACGTCACGTCCAACCTCAAGACGATCCGCGCGATCCCGATGCGCCTTGACGATGCATCGGTGCAATTGCTCGAAGTGCGCGGCGAAGTGCTCATGCTCAAGCGCTCGTTCGCCGAGCTGAACGAGCGGCAGCTTGCGCGCGGCGAAAAGACGTTCGTCAACGCACGCAATGCCGCCGCAGGTTCCTTGCGTCAGCTCGACGCCCGCCTCACGGCCGCGCGACCGCTGACGTTTTTCGCCTACGGGCTCGGCGCCACGACCGGCTACTCGCTGCCCGCAACCCACTCCGAAATACTCGACCATCTCGAAACCCAGCGCTTTCGCGTCGCACCGGAGCGACGCGTTGTGCGCGGCGCAGCGGGCGTGCTCGAGTACTACCGGGAAATCGGTCGATTGCGAGCGACCTTGCCGTACGACATCGACGGCGTGGTCTACAAGGTCAATGTCCTGCGCCAGCAAGCCGCGCTTGGATTCGTTTCCCGTGCTCCGCGGTTCGCGCTCGCCCACAAGTATCCGGCCGAAGAAGCCGCGACGACGGTCGAAGCCATCGAAGTCCAGGTAGGCCGTACCGGGGCAATCACGCCGGTTGCACGCTTGCATCCGGTGTTCGTCGGCGGCGTGACGGTGACCAACGCGACGCTGCACAACGAAGACGAGGTCCGCCGCAAGGATGTGCGTGTCGGCGACACGGTCGTGGTGAGACGCGCCGGCGACGTGATCCCGGAGATCGTGCGCGTGCTGACCCAGAAGCGCCCCGACGATGCACGCGAGTTCGAAATGCCCAAGCACTGTCCGGTGTGCGGCTCCGACGTCTATCGCGAGCCCGACGAGGCGGTCAGCCGCTGTGTCGGCGGGCTGGTCTGCTCCGCGCAGCGCAAGCAGGCCCTGCTGCATTTCGCATCGCGTCGGGCCATGGACATCGAAGGGCTCGGCGAGCGCATCGTGGACCAGCTGGTCGAGCGCAACCTCGTCAGGACGCCGGCCGACATCTACAAGCTCGACGTTCCGCAACTCGCAGCGCTGGATCGCATGGGAGAGAAATCGGCGGCCAATCTTCATCAGGCGATCGATCGCAGCCGCAACAGTACGCTCGCGCGCGTGATCTATGCGCTCGGCATTCGGCAGGTCGGAGAATCCACCGCCCGGGATCTCGCCGATCACTTCGGGCGCATGGCCAGTCTGATGACTGCCGAGGAAGCACAGCTTCTCGAGGTTCCGGATGTCGGCGGCGTGGTTGCGCAGAGTATTCGTCGCTTCTTCGGTGAAGCGCACAATCGCGCAGTGATCGATGAACTGCGCGCAGCCGCCGTCGACTGGCACGACGGGGAACCCAGGCGCAAGGTCACGCAAGGCAAGGCTGCAGGCAGGACGTTCGTCATTACCGGAGCGTTGCCCACGTTGAGTCGAGACGCAGCCAAAGCCCTGATCCTCGCGCACGGCGGCAAGGTCAGCGGCAGCGTATCGAAGAAGACCGACTACGTGGTCGTCGGCGCTGATGCAGGATCGAAACTCGCCAAGGCTGAAGAACTGGGAATCGCCTTGCTCGACGAACCTGGCCTCTTGAGCCTGCTCCAAGCGCCATCCCAGTAGGGACACGAACCGATGACTCATACAGCGTCAGGGAGAAACAAGGGCATGGAAGCGCATTCCGAAATCTGGGCCATCCTCGAAGGCGCCGACCTCATCGTCACACCGGAAGAAATCGATGCAGCCCTCGGACGCATGGCGAGCGCCATTGCACATCGCCTCGGCAACGAGCGCCCCCTGGTGTTGAGTGTCATGGGGGGAGCTGTCGTGTTCACTGGTCGCCTCCTGCCCATGCTTCGCTTCCCGCTCGAGTTCGATTTTCTGCATGTCACCCGTTATGGGGCGTCGACCGTGGGGAGCACGATCCAGTGGCTGGTCAGGCCGCGCACATCGGTCGCGGGCAGAACCGTGCTCGTGCTCGACGATATTCTGGATGAAGGCATTACGCTCGCAGCCATTCGCGACAGCCTCTTGGCCGATGGTGCCAAGGACGTGCTGTGCGCCGTCTTTGCCGACAAGAACACCGGTCGCAGCAAGCCGGTCAGCGCCGAGTTCGTCGGACTGCCCCTGCCGAACCGCTACGTGTTCGGGTTCGGCATGGACGTGCGCGGCGCATGGCGCAATCTGCCTGCGATCTATGCCCTGAAGGAGTGAGACCCCGTCAGATGTCTTCGGTCTCCACCGGGAAGAGCGGCGCCAGGGCATCGACCTGCATGATGTGATAGGCGTTGAAGCGGTATGCAGTGCCGGCGGATACCTCCGGCGGCGTGAATGGAAACGCCAGATTGCCGCCGGTCGAAAGCCGACCTGGAAAGCCGTGGTGCAGCATGTACTGCTTGAACACCGTCGCCACGGCTTTGGCTTCTTCGGCGCTCGCCGCGATGCATTCGACCATGATGAAGATCTCGCGCGGCAGGGGATCCGGTGCATTGCCCCAGTCGAACACGCCGTCGATCCCGTAAACGCGATAGTAGAGCCGATAAGGGTCGGCAGCCGAGGGTGGGGCGAGTTCGCGCACCGTCTTTTCGACCCCCGACAGAATGTCGCGGATGCTGGCGATGACGCGCGGATCGGCACTGCCCGCCAGCAGAATCGCACGTTCGCCGACCCGCACCGAGCCTTCGATTTTTACCGAGAAACGCTCGGCAGGTATCCATCGGGCACCCGATACTCGTGTTCGGTGCTCGTCGATCGCTTCGTAGCGCGCTTCATCGACACGCAGAGCGCCCTCGGGCTCGTAGACCACGTAAGGGTCCGATTGTTCGTACAGGCTGTGCGCAGCGACGGACATCGGGGTCGCATGCCGAATGGGATTCATGCTGTCGAGGACGAAGCTCTCGCCATCCAGGGTACCGAGCAGCGCATCGCGCCCGCCCGGATTGCAGCACAGCGAACAGCATTCGATGATCTTCGACATGTGCATGGTCGGTCCCATCGGGTAGCCGAGTGCGGCAGGGATCGATGCGTACACTGCGGTATCGCACGCGCGGCCGGCAATGACGACGTCCGCGCCGCGATGCAGGGCTCGCTGGAACGCCTCGATGCCCATCTGACCCACGAGGTTCGAGGCCTGATCGACGTCCTGCTCCGTCAGGTCGGGAATCGCACCGATGGGTGTCACCCGACAGTCCCTGACGGCGGTTTTCACGACGGATCGCGGCATGTCGGCATGGATCCACGCCAGACGAAAATGCAGACCCTGTTCCCTCGCGATCTCGCGGACAATGCGCAAGGTTGCGTCGAGATGCGGCCTGGCACCAGCGGTACCGGCCGAACCGATGATCAGCGGAATACCCAATCGCCGCGCGGCGACGAGAAGCTTCGCGAGATCCTTGCGCGTCATCTCCGGCGACGTCCCCATTTGCCCGCTGCCGAGATACGCCGGACCCGGATCGATGGAGCCCATGTCCGCGCCGATGACGTGAGGGCTTCGTTCCAGGCCTGCATCGAAGGCCGCATCGGGGATGCCGTACCCCAGCTGACCTGACGCAGCAAGCACACGCATGGGCTGGCGCACGCCGCCCCGAATCAACGTATCGGAAAGTCGATCGAGCATGCTCACAGCACCACCTCCAGCAGCGGCCCATGCTGCTGGGCGCCGTAGATGTCGCGGTCACCGGGATCGCCCGCGATGACCGTACGATCGAAGGAGATCTTGATGGCGAGTGCGGCCGGATAGGGCATCACCTGAACGCGCTCTGCGGGTACCCGATAGAGCTTTGCGATTCCGCTGACGGACAGGCTCGGTGCCGCGCAGGCGCGTTCATAACCCGCACGATCGTGGAAGAGGAGATCGAGGGTCAGCGTGGTCGGGCCGGCGTTCTTGCTGCGGATGACGCGTGCAGCGTCGGTGAGCTTCATTGTGGAAAATCCTCCCAGTCGGGTTTGACGTTGTTGCTTCGTACAACGCGCTCCCAACGCTCGGCATCGCGTCGGATCAATTCGTGCAGCTGCGTCGCGGTGCTCGTCGCGGGTTCCGCTCCGATGGAAAACAGCCGAGCGCGCGTTTCCCTGGTCGATAGCGCTGCAACGATCTCCTCGTTGAGCCACGCCACGATCCGCCGAGGTGTCTGCGTCGGGACGAACAACCCGAACCACCCGGTGAAGTCGAACTGCGGCACACCGGATTCCTCGAGAGTCGGCACCGCCGGCAGATGCAGCGATCTCGCAGCGCCGGTGACGCCGAGCGCACGCAGACGCCCGGCATCCACGTAGGGGACCACCAGAGGCACGCTGCCGAACATCATCTGGATATGGCCGCCGACGAGTTCGGTGATCGCCGGCGCACCACCGCGATAGGCGATGTGCACGATGCGGGTCCGCGTGACCGACTTGAACAACTCGGCGGCAAGATGGAGCGTGCTGCCGCTTCCGGCGGAACCGAAGTTAAGAATCCAGGGCCGACGCGATGCGAATTCGATGAAAGACGTGACCGAGCGAGGAGGCAGGTAGGGATTGATCACCAATACGAACGGCACTTGCGCAAGCTGCGTGACCGGCGCAAAGGCCAATGCTGGATCGAACTTCATGGTCGGGTAGAGCAGGGCATTGATCGTCATCAACCCCGGTGTGCCGACCAGCCACGTATGGCCGTCCGGCGCCGACCTCAGCACCATATCCGCAGCGATATTCCCGGCAGCGCCGGCACGATTTTCGGACGTTACTCGCGTGC
>JBIKKL010000412.1:0-4829 GCA_044360365.1 Burkholderiales bacterium
CCAATGGTGCGCAGGTCGTGATCGATCAGTTCATCGCCTCCGGCGAAGTGAAGTGGGGCCGGCTGTGCGGTCTCACGCTCATGCTGCCGCACGGCTACGAAGGCGCGGGACCCGAGCATTCTTCGGCGCGCCTCGAGCGCTTCCTGCAATTGTGCGCTGACTACAACATCCAGGTCTGCGTGCCCGCCACGCCGGTCCAGATGTTCTTCCTCTTGCGTCGCCAGGTGATCCGTCCGTACCGTCGGCCTCTGGTGCTTTTCACACCGAAAAGCCTGCTGCGCCACAAGGAATCGGTTTCGCCGCTGGAGGAATTCGTCCACAGCAAGTTCAATCCGGTGAACGACGAGTGGGACGAGGACATCGAGCCCTCCAAGGTCAAGCGAGTCGTATTCTGTACCGGCAAGGTGTTTTTCGATCTGCGTGCAGCTCGCAGAGAGCGTGGCATCAAGGACATCGCACTGGTCCGGATTGCACAACTCTATCCCTTCCCGCACGACCACGTGAAGGCAATGGCCGAGAAGTACGCCTCTGCGACGGAAGTCGTATGGTGCCAGGAAGAGCCGCGCAACCAGGGCGCCTGGCGCTGGGTGCAGCATTACCTACTGCGTCACATGAACTCCGGTCAGAAGCTCGGGTACGCCGGGCGCGCCTCCTCGGCATCGCCCGCCGCCGGCTACAAGACGCTGCACGAGAAGCAGCTGAAGGAGTTCATCAACGCGGCGCTGTCCGAAGGCGATCTGACCGACATCGTCGAGTAGATCCGGCGCACTCAAAGAAGCAGACACACGAGACTACGGAGTTCCCATGCTGGTTGAAGTCAAAGTGCCGCAGCTGTCCGAATCCGTCCCCGAGGCGACGCTCGTCAGCTGGCACAAGAAGGTCGGCGAATTCGTCGAACGGGATCAGAACCTCATCGATGTCGAAACCGACAAGGTGGTTCTCGAATTGCCCGCACCTGTTTCGGGTGTCCTGGTGAACATCGCGAAGGGTGACGGGGGCACCGTCGTCAGCAACGAGATCATTGCGCAGATCGACACCGAGGCGAAGTCCGCTGGTGCAGCAGCCGTAGTGCCCGCCGCAGCGAAGCCTGCGGATGCAGCACCGCCTGCGAAGAGCGCCTCGTCGGTCATGCCGGCAGCCCGCAAGCTGGCCGAAGAAAAGGGGCTGGATCCCGCACAGATCGCCGGGAGCGGACGCGGCGGACGCGTCACCAAGGCAGACGTCATGGCCGTGAGCGTCGTCCCGTCGCAAGCAGCAGCGCCCGCGCCCACCGTGCAATCCCCGTCCGCGGCACCGCGCGCGCAACCCACGCCGATCAACGTCAATGCGATCCTCGGCGATCGACCGGAGCAGCGCGTCCCGATGTCGCGTCTTCGGGCCCGGGTCGCCGAGCGCTTGTTGGAATCGCAGGCCAACGCTGCCATTCTGACGACGTTCAACGAAGTCAACATGCAGCCGGTCATCGACCTTCGCAACAAGTATCGCGACCGCTTCGAGAAGGAGCACGGCGTCCGGCTCGGCTTCATGTCGTTCTTCGTCAAGGCAGCCGTCGCTGCGCTGAAGCGCTATCCCATCGTCAACGCGTCGATCGACGGCAACGATATCGTCTATCACGGCTATTTCGACATCGGGATGGCCGTGTCGAGCCCGCGCGGCCTGGTGGTACCCATCCTGCGCAATGCGGATCAGCTCACCATCGCCGATATCGAGAAGACGATCGCCGATTTCGGCGCACGAGCCCAGCAAGGCAAGCTCACCATCGAGGAGCTGAGCGGCGGCACGTTTTCCATCTCGAACGGCGGCGTGTTCGGCTCCATGCTCTCGACGCCGATCATCAATCCGCCGCAGAGTGCGATCCTGGGGGTGCATGCCACGAAGGAGCGCCCGGTGGTCGAGAACGGACAGATCGTGATCCGACCGATGAACTACCTCGCGCTGTCGTACGATCACCGCATCATCGACGGGCGCGAAGCCGTGCTCACGCTGGTGGCGATCAAGGATGCGCTGGAAGATCCGGCGCGCTTGCTGCTTGATCTTTGACGGGCCCTTCCCGGACCTGTGTAGAGTGAAGCGTGGACAGTGAACGGATGGCATCGACTTTGATGTCGTTGGCAGCGGGCGGGACGCTCTTGGTCACGGCGCGGAACTTCACTTTTTGCTTTTCGCTGTTCACGGCGTGATTCATCCAATCCAGGCGATCCTCCTGCGCTGTTCGTCCATCAGAGAAACTCAATGTCAACTTACGATCTCATCGTACTAGGCGCCGGTCCCGGCGGCTACGTGGCAGCGATTCGCGCGGCCCAGCTCGGATTCAAGACAGCCTGCATCGACAACTTTCGCAATAGCGCGGGGAAGCCGTCGTTGGGGGGCACGTGTCTGAATGTGGGATGCATTCCGTCCAAGGCCCTGCTCGAATCGTCCGAGAACTACGAGCGGCTCCAGCACAAGTTCGCGGATCACGGCATCACGGTGAAGGACGCGAAGATGGATGTCCCCACGATGCTCGCGCGCAAGCAGAAGATCGTGGATCAGTTCACCGGCGGCATCTCGGGCTTGTTCCGAAAAAACAAGATCACGAGCATCCACGGCACCGGCAGCTTCAAGTCGAAGGGCGACGACGGCTACACGATCGAAGTCACTGCTGACGGCAAGACCCAGACGCTCGTCGGCAAACAGATCATCGTGGCCACGGGTTCTGTCCCAAGAGCTTTGCCGTTTGCACCGTTCGATGGCGAATTCATCCTCGACAATGCCGGCGCACTTGCAATCACCGATGCCCCGAAGCGGCTCGGCGTCATCGGCGCCGGCGTCATCGGATTGGAGATGGGCAGCGTATGGCGACGTCTCGGCTCCGAAGTGACGATCCTCGAAGCGCTGCCTGGTTTTTTGCAGGCGGCCGACGATGCGATCGCCAAAGAGGCGCTCAAGATCTTTACCAAGGATCTGGGTCTGGTCATACGCACCGGTGTACAGGTCCAGAAGATAGAAAAAACAAAGAACGGTGTGGCGGTCACCTATGCGGGCGACGGCAAGGAAGAGCAGGCCGAGTTCGACAAACTCATCGTTGCCGTCGGTCGTGGACCCAACACCCTGGGGCTAAATGGGGACTCCGTCGGTCTCAAGTTCGACGCGCGAGGCTACGTCGAGGTCGATCATGACTGCCGCACGAACCTGCCTGGCGTGTGGGCGGTCGGCGACGTCGTGCGCGGCCACATGCTTGCGCACAAGGCGATGGAAGAGGGCGTGGCCGTGGCCGAACGCATGGCCGGGCAGGCAGCACACGTCAACCTCGACCATGTGCCGTGGGTCATCTACACCTCGCCCGAGATCGCCTGGGTGGGTCGCACGGAGCAGAGTCTGAAGGCCGATGGCATCAAGTACCGCGCCGGGCAGTTCCCATTCATGGCGAACGGCCGCGCCCGCTCCCTCGGCGAACCGCTCGGGTTCGTCAAGATGCTTGCAGATGCCGAAACGGACCGGATCCTGGGCGTCCACATCATCGGCCCCTTTGCATCGGAACTCATCTCCGAAGCGGTCGTCGCGATGGAGTTCGATGCCTCTTCGGAAGACATCGCACGCATCGTGCATGCGCATCCCTCGTTGTCGGAAGTGCTGCACGAGGCGGCGCTCGCGGTCGACAAGCGCACGCTGCACCTCTGAACACTGACATGGCCCCTTGGGTCTGCATCCGAGCGCGATGAACCGACCGAACCCGCAGCACGCCGACCCTGCATCGACCCAGGCCGGTATGCTGCAGGACGGGGACGTGCGAGCCCATCTGCGCGAACATGCACGTCGCCACGGCATTACGCTCGATGCCGCACAGGAAGCGGTGATCAGACGCTTTCAGCGTGTCCGCGATGAACTCGTCGCTGCGGAGCAGTCTCAATCCTGGTTGTCGAAGCTGCTCACCCGCAGGCCCTCGGTGCGCGGCCTCTATCTCTGGGGCGGCGTCGGACGCGGCAAGAGCTTTCTGATGGACGGCTTCTTCGAGCTGTTGCCCGTCGCCAAGGAACGCCTGCATTTCCATCGCTTCATGCAGGACATCCATCATCGCATGCGCGAGCTGCAAGGCCAGGAAGACCCGCTCATCATCATCGCGCGCGACCTCGGGCGACAGATCAAGATGCTGTGTCTGGATGAGTTCCAGGTCACCGACATCACCGATGCCATGCTCATGCGTCGCCTTCTCGAAGGCCTGTTCGAAAGCGGCGTCGTGCTGATCACCACGTCGAACCTTCCCCCGGACGATCTCTACAAGCACGGTCTGCAACGCGAACAGTTTGTGCCCGCCATCGAACTTCTCAAGCGCAAGCTCGAAGTCGTCAACGTCGATGCCGGCATCGACTACCGACTGCGTTTGCTCGAACAGGCAGGCGTCTATCATCATCCGCTGACAACGCAGGCCGATGAACGCATGGCCGCCGAGTTCGAGTCGATTGCCTCGGAAGCGGGGAGCGCCGACGTTGCTCTGGAAATCGAATCGCGCATCATCCGGGCGAGACGCGTGAGTGGGGGCGTTGCCTGGTTCGACTTCGAAGAGTTGTGCGATGGTCCGCGTGGCCAGGCCGATTACATCGAGCTCGCGCGTCGCTATCACACCGTGCTGCTCTCCGGGGTGTACCGGTTGCGACCGTCGAAGCTCGACGTGGCTCGGCGGTTCACCTGGTTGATCGACGAGTTTTACGACCGCAAGGTCAAGCTGGTGATCTCCGCGGAAGCACCCGCCCACGACTTGTTCGGAGTCGGGGAGTCGGGTGATGCGTTCCTGCGCAATCTCAACACCTCCTTCGTGGATCGGACAGTCAGCCGTCTGATCGAGATGCAAA
>JBIKKL010000185.1:0-8372 GCA_044360365.1 Burkholderiales bacterium
TCCCGAAGCCCGGCATCACCGTAAACCGCATCAACGCCGACGGCACCCTCGGCGAACGCGTCCACCAACCCCATGCGCTCGACTACGGCATCTATCCCCATCAGGTGCGCGTGATGCCTTCCGACCGGGCAGCCATCCTGGTCGACCGCGGCAACGATGCCGAACATGGCCGACCGGAGGATCCCGGCGCCTTGCGCATCTACCGCATGAGCGATGACGGCGTCTTTTCCGATCCCGACGTGATTGCCCCGAATGGCGGCTACGGATACGGGCCGCGCCACATGGACTTTCATCCGACGCAGCCCTGGGCCTACGTCTCGCTTGAACGCCAGAGCCAGCTCTACGTCTATCGGTGCAGAGAGCGCGGCATGGAGCACGAACCCGCCTACACGCGCGATCTTCTCGCCGATCGTGCTCACGAGAAGCCGCGCCAGTTGGCCGGTACGGTGCATGTGCATCCGAACGGCCGTTTCGTGTACGTGATCAACCGCAACAGCGGCACCGCCGACTTCCGTGGGCAACCCGTGTTCAACGGCGGCGAGAACCACGTCGTGGTGTTTGCCATCGACCCTAAGACCGGCGAACCCACCTTGCTCCAACATGCCGATACGCACTCGTACCACGTGCGTACCTTCGCGCTCGATCCCAGCGGGCGCCTGCTCGTCACGGCAAGCATCACGCCGCTCGCGGTTCGTCGGGGAGATGCTGTGGAAATCGTACCGGCCGCGCTCTCTGTGTTCCGCGTCGGCGACGATGGCCGCCTCACGTTCGCGCGCAAGTACGACGTGCCGACCCACGGCAAGGTGCACTACTGGATGAACATGCTCGAACTGCCTTGACCTGCCCCCCCCCCGAAAACGGTACCTGGCACGTCCCTGGCACCGTTCGTCGACTCAGGGTGCAAGCAGGGCCAGGATCTCGCCACCGACATCGGTTGCATCCTCGATCTTCCAGAGCCGCTGCAGGATCTCGTCGCAGCGTCTGCCCGCGGGATGTCCGGCCAGCATGTCGCGAAACTTTCGCTCGACATCGACATCGCTCATCGGACTGCGTGCATGGCCGATGGGGTACCGGAGTTCGGCCGTCTCTACCCGGCCGGACTTGCATTTGATCGTGACGCGCCCCGGCGCCGCCTCCGGGTACGCCCGGGTGAAGTCGGGCGCTTCGGTAACTCGCGTCTTCTGCATCAGCGCGACCACCGCCGGATCCGTGAAGCGCGCATGATCGAAGGAACCAGGGGTGACCGCACCATCCAGCAGGGCGATCGCAACCGTGTAAGGCAGACTATGATCGGCCGTCTCATGCGTCGTGGGCGCCCAGCGTGAGGGATCCTTGCCCATCATCTCGAACGCCGTTCGGTACGCTTGCACATGGATATCTTCGATCTCGTCGACAGCCACACGACTGCGCATCTGCATCGCCGCGAGGACGGCAGACTGGCCGTGATAGCACACGGGCAGGCTCTTGATATGAGTATCGCGTATCATGGTGCCGAACGTCGGCAGCGTCCATTGCGCCTGCGCGACGTTGTCGAACAACCCTGCATCGCCGTCGAACGGCGCCGTCGGTCCGGTGAACCCGTCGCGCGCCAGCATCGCCGCGAACACGGCGTTTCGGGCAGCGTTGGCCCCGGCACAGCCCTTCCAGCTCGACAGGTGTCCCTTGCGCGTCTGGTACATGGCCATGTTCGGTACGAGTGCCAGCGAGATCGCATGACTCATGGCTTCCTGATCGAGTCCGAGCAGCCGCCCCACACCCACCGCGGCCCCGACCACGCCGTACACCGGTTGATCCCAACCGGCGCCGTTCCAGTCGAGCGCATCGCACAGGCTGCAATAGACATCGTAGGCGAGCGCAATGGCAGCCAGCGTTGCCTTGCCCGAGCATTGCTGCGCGTCGGCAACGGCAAGAACCGCTGCGATGACATCGCTCGGATGCCCGCGCGACTTCCCGAGATAGGTATCGCTGATGTCGAGCAGACGCAGCATCACACCGTTTGCAAACGCCGCTGATTCTGGCGTGGACAGGATGCTCGTGCCCCAAACACGGGCAGCCGGCGTACCGGTCGAACGAGCAGCGACGCCCCGCGCCATGATGCCGAGCGGCTCCGAGGCCGCGCCCAGGGCACAGCCGATCGTATCGATCAGACGCAGTTTGCAATCGTGCACGCTGGCTGTATCCAGACGTGCGTAGTCGGCGTCGAGCGCATACGCCGCAACCCGTCGGGTGGTCTCATCCATGAGTGATCCTCTCCTGCACGCGGCACGAGCCGCGAAATTTACTGAACCTTGAGACCCGCGCTCTTCACGAGCGCGGCGTACTCCTTGATCTCGCTGCGTATGAACCGTCCGAATTCATCGGAGGATCCGCCAGTGGGTTCGAACCCCTGGGAGATCAGACGTTCTCTGGTCTCCGGACGCTGCAAGGCCCCATTGACCCGAGCATTGAGCGCATCGACGATCGTCCGCGGCGTGCCTGCCGGCGCGAGCATCCCATACCAGTTGCCGGCGACATAGTTCGCCAAGCCCGCCTCGGCCATCGTGGGCACTTGCGGTGCAGCCGGGGAGCGCGTCTTGCCCGTTACCGCGAGCGCCTTCGCACGCCCGGTTCGCGCCTGGGTCCACGCGGAGTACACGCTGGTAAAGGTCAACTGGGTTTCGCCCGAAACGACGGCCGTCATCGACTGGCCGATCGATTTGTAAGGCACGCTCAGAAGCTTCACCTGAGCGGCGCGCATGAACAATTCCCCGGCGAGATGCGTGCCGGTACCCGCCCCGGTGTGCGAGAACGAAATCTGCCCCGGGTTTGCCTTCGCTGCGGCAATGAGTTCCTTCACCGATGACACCGAGGCCGGATGCGATATCAGCATGTAGGGCTGCGATGCCACATGGACGATCGGCGCGAAGTCGCGGACCGGATCGTAGGGAAGCTTGCGATAGAGGCTTACGCTCACTGCAATCGCAGCACTGGTGCTGAAGAGCAGCGTGTGACCGTCCGGGGACCCCTTGGCCACGGTATCGCCGGCCAGTATGCCGCCTGCGCCCGGTCGGTTGTCGAAAACGAGCGGCTGCTTCCACCCTTCGCTCAAGCGTTCGCCGACAATGCGGGCGAGGTTGTCCGTACTGCCTCCCGGCCCGGATGCAACGACCAGCCGTACCGGTCGCGAAGGATAGTCCTGTGCCACTGCCGATGCAGTTAGGATCGCGAACAACCCGCAGGACAACAACGACAACGAAATGGCTCGATCGATTCCTCGACCGGAACAGTGACACAAATTCAAATGATCCTCCTGGTAGGTTGGCTCAACCGTGGCGGAGTCGAAAATATAACCCCACCTGCAAGACCGCAGGCCACATTCCGCTTAGTGGACTCGACGCGAAGCAGCGCATGCGGCGCACGCCGCGCCCTATAATCGCAGCGATCTCCCTCCAACGACACCGCAACGCAACCGAAAGGCAAACGATGGCTTTCTGGACCGACGAGCAGATGCATTCCATCGACAAGATGCTCAACCCACGCTCGATCGCCGTCGTGGGCGCCTCGCCCAAGTCAGGCGGCTACGGAGGTCGGCTCTTCGATGCCCTGCTCAAGTCCCAGGACCGCGTGCGTTTGTATCCGGTCAATCCGAACTACGACGAGATCAAGGGGCTCAAGTCCTACAAGCGCATCAGCGATCTGCCCGAAGCTCCCGATCTCGTAGGGGTCGTCGTCCCCTACAACAACGTGTTGGACGTCCTGCAGGAAAGCCACGCCCGCGGCGCGGGATCCGCCGTGGTGATCTCGGCAGGCTTCGCCGAGCGCGGTGTCGAATCCCGACTCGAGCTGCAGAAGCAGATCGGCGCCTTCGCCCGCGAATCCGGGCTGCGCATGGCCGGGCCGAACTGCCTCGGTCTCGCCAACGTGAAGAACGACATCTGGCCGACGGCATCGTCTCGCACGCTCGGCGGCCTGACCGGTCCGATCGGGCTCGTGTGCCAGAGCGGCGCAACGGCATTCGGCCCCTTCCTTCTGCGTGCCGTCGATGCCGGCATCGGTCTTTCCTACATCATCTCCACCGGCAACGAAACCGATCTCGATTTCTCGGACTTCGCACGCTTCCTGCTCGACGATCCGGATACGCGCGTCATCGCCGGCTTCGTCGAAGGCTTCAAGGATGTGCGCAAGTTCATCGCGCTCGCCGAAATGGCCGCGGAGCGCGGAAAGCCGATCGTCATCATCAAGATCGGACGCTCGGAGTCAGGCGCCCGGGCAGCGCGCTCGCACACGGCTGCGTTGACGGGCGAGGACGCCCTTTACGATGCCGTCTTCAAGCAGTACGGTGTCGTTCGCGTTCAGGACTACGACGATCTGCTGGAAACCGCGCAGATGCTCGCGCACTTGCGCAGGCCCGTGAAGCCCGGGATCTCGGTCGTATCGCACTCGGGCGGCATCAGTTCGCTGACAGCCGACATGTGCGGACTCGCCGGGCTCGATTTGCCGCTGCTGAGCGACAAGGCACGCGATGGCATCAATTCGGTGGTAAAGGAATTCGGCTGGGCGGCGAACCCCGCCGACGTCACGGGGTTCTCGCGCAGCGAGCAGTTTCCCGACATCATGCGCCACATGATCGACGAGCCCGACGTGGGCACGCTCGTTGTGGCGAGTGCCGGCGCCGGCAATCAGATCGAACAGGTCGTCGAACTGCGCGACAGCCATCCGAAAAACGTCGCCTATTTCTGGACGGCAAGCCGAACCGACAAGGGGCCGCTCTCCAAGCTGAAGGCCGCGAAGATTCCGATTTTCTACACACCGGCCAAGCTGGCCGGCGGATTGCGCAGTCTGCTCGACTACCACGCGCGCCGCGAGGCGCGCATCGCAGCCGGCAAGACGCAGGTCGCAGCGCCGACAGCCGATCAGCAGCGGGCGATCGACAGGATCCAGGCGCTCGGTCGCTCCACGCTGTCCGAAAGCGAGAGCAAACAGGTGCTGGCTGCCTGGGGCATCGCCGGCACCCGCGAAGTCGTCGCCCAATCGGCAAAGGCAGCCGTCGAAGCAGCGCAAACGCTCGGATATCCCGTGGCGCTGAAGATCGACTCACCGGACATCCTCCACAAGAGCGAAGCCGGTGTGGTCCGCCTCGATCTGAAGAATGCCGAAGAGGTCGAGCGGGCCTATGCCGAAGTGATGGCGAACGCAAAGCGGTATGCTCCCGACGCTGCGATCTCCGGGGCCCTCGTTCAGGAAATGATTGCGGGCGGTATCGAAATGATCGTCGGTGTTTCGTACGATCCGCAGCTCGGCCCCATGATTCTGTTCGGCAGCGGAGGCATCATGGTGGAAGTGTTCAACGACGTGACCCACCGTCACTGCCCGATCAACCTCAGTGAAGCCCGCGAAATGATCGCCGAGGTCAAGGGATCCAGACTATTGGGGGGATTCCGCGGCAAGCCGGCGGCGGATGTCGACGCCCTCGCCGATACGCTGGTCAAGGTGTCCCACCTCGCGGTCCATCTCGAAGGCAAGCTCGCCGAACTCGACATCAACCCCGTGATGGTGCTGCCAGCCGGTCAGGGCATCAAGGCGGCCGACGCATTGATGGTTCTGCAGAAGTAAGAACCGAAAATCCGGAAATTCGGTGCCAGGCACGTGCCTGGCACCGAATTTCCGGATTGCGCAATTAGGCAGGGTGGGATGCGCGGGCGGACTGCTTCTGCGCATCGCGCCGCGCGCAGGCCTCGGCCATCGCGAGCACGACGATTGCCCATTCATCCACGGGCACATCGATCATCTTGCCGTCGAGCGGCACGGCGGCCGTACCCGCGGCCACCCCTGCCGCGAACGCCTCACGTACACGCCGGTTCCATTCGACCAGTTCCGCGGTCGGCGTGAACGCGCGATTCACGGGATCGACCCAACTCGCGTAGGGGCAAACGATCCCCTTCATGCCGAGATTCTTCGCCTTGCTCGCCGCTGCGTGAATCGCTGCGTCAGTGTCCTCGCGCGGACGCGCGCTCTGCGGGTAGCTCATGCCGATCGGCGAGACGCCCGACGCAATGGTTTCGACGACGAGCCGCCCTCGGGCGTACTCGAACGGATCGAGATCGTCCCGAGGCTCGAAGCCAAGGTTCGCCGCGAGCCTGCCCTCGTTCAAGCCCATCTGTGAAATTCGCGGACTCGATTGCAGGATCGACCGGATATCCCACACGGCGCGCGCCGTCTCGATCTCGACGATGAAGACGAGCGAGCCCACCGATAACCCTCTGCGACGCTCCAACGCGGACACAGCGTCGTCCGCTTCCCGAACTTCGGCGGCCGACTCGATCCGGGGCAGCACGATGCCGGCAAGCCCCGGCCATACGGACGCTTCGAGATCCGCATGCAGAAACGTCTTGTCCACCCGCACGAAGACTTCTGCGGCGGCGCGCCCCGCCTCGCCAACCGCAGCTTCGACGTGCGTGCGTACCCGTGGCCTGTCCTTCGCCGGTACCGCATCGAGATCCAGCGTTATGGCATCCGCATCGCTGCGCCAGCAGTCAGCGACGGCAGACGAATCGGACAACGGCACGAGAAGATTCGATCGACGGACGAGAATGTTCGTGCTCATGATGATTTCTTCTCCGTCATCGCAGCTTGGGTGCGTGCCACCGCCTTCGCCTTATCGCGATCCCGGGCAGCGCAGGCCGCCGCGAACTCGATGGTATCCCGCGCATGATCGGCTTCGTAGCGGTCGATGACGCGACCGTCGATCTCCAGCCATGCTTCGTTCGCCTCGCAGACCCGCTCGTACTGCTCCAGCACCCAGTGGGCGTCGCGCACTTCCTCCTCGCTCGGTGTGTAGCCCTTGTTGTGACCGTCCACGACGCCTGGGTTGAGGCCGCCAGAACCGAGTCGGAAACCACATTTGCGCGCTGCGGTCGCCTGACGCAACGCGCGATCCCCGTCGCTCACGCTCCCCGATGGATTCGGCACGAACGGTGCCCCCGCCACGCCGAGGCCCAATGCGCGTCCGGCGAGTTCGCATTCGCCCTTGATGTACATGAACTGATCGAAGTTCTGAAACATCTCGACACCCAGATTGCACGACAGATCGTAGCCGCCGGTACTCGCCCGCATCTCCTTCACGCGCGGACTTGCCGATACGATCTCGTACACGCGGGAAACACCCACGGCGGTTTCCAGACTGGTATCGACCTCGACGCTGCCGGGCCGCATCCCGCGTTCACGCTCCAGGCGTGTCATGATGGCATCGATGCGCCTGACCTCGGCGGGATCCTCCGCCTTGGGATAGCGCACCCTGCGCAGTCCCGGCCAGACGACCGCCTCCAGATCCGCCTCGACGTATTCGTGATTGATGCGCACGAAAGGTTCGGTACCGCCTTGCTCCACCTTGGGGATGGCCTCCTTCACGAGGCTGCGCGCGTAGTCCTTCAGGTGTCTGGGCACGGAATCTTCGAGGTCGAGATACACGAAATCGCAGCCGCGTCGCCACGCGTTGTCGACGAAACGCGGCGTCACGACCGGCATGGTCAGGCCCGAACGGCGGACGGAATGCTTCTTGGCCATCACTGTGTTCCTCCGAACCCGCGATTCAGGCTGTCGACTTGATTGGGGCGCATGCAAAGCGCGCCCTTGAAGCCCATCGACTTGCCGCGGCATGCCGCGGCATAGGTGTTGTCCGGCGTCGCGAGCAACCCTCGATCCGGCGCACGCCACCAGGCACCGAGCGGTGTCGCCCCGACCGCGTTGGCCACGATCACGAGACGCTGCATGAGATAAGGCATGAGATGGATCTCGCCCGATGGCTCCGGACGCAGATCCATCGCCACGTCGGCACGGGCGAGCGTCAATGCGCGCACGCGATGGCTCGCGGTTGCGATCTCGTAAGCTGCATGAATGCCCTTCGCCGTCTCTAGTGCAGCGACGATTTCGAGCGTGCCGGAGACGATCCCGCGCTCGTGCTCGAGACGTCCGAGCAGACCGTCGATCTCCACGATATGTTCCACACTCTGGGTTCGCGACACGATCACCCCCTGCAAGCCCGGCCAGACGCATGCCTGCAGATCGGCGTATGCAAGGACCGGATCGATGAGTATGAAACACGCCAACTTCGCCTCGCGGGCACGTCGGACAGCTGCCTGGGCTACGGCTCGTGCGCCCGGCTTGTCGCGCTCGGTCACGAGTTCGACAAGGTCGAATACGACGACGTCCGGTCCCGCAGCGAGCGCTGCGTCGACGAGTGACGGACGAGAAAGCGGCGCGAGCAGCCAGGACCGCCGCAGCGATGGAATCATGGATTTCCTCCGAAGGAGACACCGCTCGCAAGAGCAGCGCCTGTTCACGACAGCTTTGAACTATACCGCAAGGCGAAGCCGAGACGAGGTGCACAAACATAT
>JBIKKL010000001.1:0-73156 GCA_044360365.1 Burkholderiales bacterium
CGGCATCGGGGCGATCCGCTGCGACGCGGGCCAAGGCCACGAGCCCGGACTCCACGCGATCGATCACTTCGATGCGAGGATCTTCCGACAGCAGGCCCGCAAGGCATTCGGAGACCACCGGGTTGTCGTCGACCACCATGACGCGCACGCGCTGAGCATCCATGCCACCCTCTCCAAAAGACCATAGGTTCTTTTAGCACACGCGCGTGGGAGAAAAAAACGAGAACCGAGCGCAATCAACCGCGCTTCAATGCAGCATGCAGCACGCGAGCAACATGCATTGCGCGCCGACCGGTGCCGTCGTGAACCTGATGGCGGCAACTCGTACCGTCGGCGACGATGAGCGTTTCGCGGTCCGAAGCGCGAATCCGCGGCAGGAGGCTCTCCTCGGCCATTTGCATGGAGACGTCGTAGTGCTCGGCTTCATAGCCGAACGAGCCCGCCATGCCGCAGCAGCTCGAAGCGATCGTCTCGACGGCAAGATCCGGGATCAGGCCCAGTACCCGCTCGACACTGCCCATCACGTCGAACGCTTTCTGGTGGCAATGCCCATGCAGCAGCGCCTTCGATTGCGGCAGGGGCTGCAGTTCGAGCTTCAAGCGCCCGGCCTGCTGCTGCGCGTCGAGAAATTCCTCGAACAGGTAGGCATCGAGGGAGACCGGACCGACTTCGTTCGTAGGCAGCACCGAAATCAGCTCGTCGCGCAGGCTGAGCAGGCACGACGGCTCCATTCCGAGGATCGGAATGCCCCGTTCGACATACGGACGCATGGCTGCCAGGAGGCGTCGCATTTCCACGCGCGCTTCGTCGATGAGTCCGGCCGCGAGGAAGGTGCGGCCGCAGCACAGCGGACGCGATTCATCGAGCGGACGCAGGGCATGCACTCGGTAACCCGCCGCCTGCAGCACGCGTAATGCATCGCGCGTCGTTTCGGGCTCGAAGTAGCGATTGAACGTATCGACGAACAGGGCAACTTCGCGATGGGCAGCATCGGCGCCCGGCTTTTCTCGGCCCGTGCTCAGCAACTCGGCCAATACGGGTTCGCGCGTCCACTCCCGATCGGTGTACCAATCGCGCCGCCAGCGGGGTAGGCTGCGCCGCGCCGAAAGTCCCATCCACCGCTCCGTGAGCGCCGGCAGCCCTGGTAGGCTATCGCGCAGATTCGCCAGCGGTGCAAACGCCGAGACCGTCGGTGCGTAACGCGGGAGATAGGCGATCATGCGCTCACGCAAGGTGAGCGCGTGCTCACGGCGCCAATGCGACGCAGCCTCGATCTTCATCCGGGCCATGTCGATGCCGGTCGGGCACTCGCGCTTGCACCCCTTGCACGAGACGCACAGATCGAGGGCATCGTGGACCTCCTGCGAGGCCAGCCCGGCGCTGCCGATCTGGCCCGAAAGCGCAAGTCGCAATGTGTTCGCGCGGCCCCGCGTCAAATGCCGTTCGTCGCGGGTGACGCGATAGGAGGGACACATCGTTCCTGCATCGAACTTGCGGCAGTGGCCGTTGTTGTTGCACATCTCCACGGCCTTGTCGTACCCGCCCCAGGACGACCAATCGAGTTCGGTGCGAATGGGAAACGTCTTGTAGTCGGGCTTGTAGCGGAAGAGAGTGCGATCGTCCTGCCTGGACGGCGCAACGATCTTGCCTGGATTCATGAGCCCCTTCGGATCGAGCCGCCGCTTGATCTCGCCCAGCACAGGCGTGAGCCGCGGTCCGAAGAACGGTGCGATCCATTCGGAGCGGACCAGTCCGTCACCATGCTCGCCGGAGTACGCCCCCTTGTATTCCTTCACCAGCGCACAGGCTTCCTCTGCGATTGCCCGCATCTTCTGCGCGCCGTCGCGTCTCATGTCGAGAATGGGTCGAACGTGCAGCGTGCCCACGGAGGCATGGGCATACCAGGTGCCCCGCGTTCCGTGCTTGTGAAAGACCTCGGTCAGCCGGCGGGTGTACTCGGCGAGATGCTCCAGCGGCACCGCGCAGTCTTCGATGAACGAGACCGGTTTGCCGTCGCCCTTCATCGACATCATGATGTTGAGCCCGGCCTTGCGCACCTCCCACAGTTCCTTCTGCAGCTTGTCGTCGGTGAGCTTGACCACGCTGTTCGGATGACCGAGGTCGCCCATCAACTCGGATAACTGGTCGAGCCGACGGGTCTGCGCGGACTTCTCTTCGCCCGCGAACTCGACGAGAAGAATCGCATCGGGCTCGCCGACGATGCATCGGTCCACGACAGGACGAAAGGCAAGGTTTTCGCGCGCCAGATCGATCATCGTCCGGTCCACGAGCTCGACGGCGATCGGCCCGAGCTTCACGATATGCTGCGCGGCCGCCATCGCATCGTAGAAGCGGGCGAAATGGCAAACGCCCAGTACGCGGTTGTTCGGCAGCGGCGAAAGCTTGATGTGGATACGCTCGAACCAGGCGAGCGTGCCCTCGCTGCCCACCAGCAGGTGGGCAGCATTTGCATGCGGCGGCCCGAGATGGTCGAGGTTGTATCCGGCCACCTTGCGCAGCACTTTCGGGAATCGCGCTTCGATTTCTTCCCTTTCGCGCTCGTAGATGCCGCGCAGAAAACGGACGATGTCGCCATAGCCTTCGGACCAGGTCGGCTCGGTCGGATTCTCGGCGATGGGCCCGAAGCAGTAGCGCTCTCCGGTACCGAGCATCGCCTCCACCGCGAGCACGTTGTGCACCATGTTGCCGTAGGCGATCGAGCGCGAACCGCAGGAGTTGTTGCCGGTCATCCCGCCGATCGTCGCCTGTGCACTGGTGGAGACATCGACCGGAAACCACAGCCCGTGGGGTCGCAGCATCGCGTTCAGATGATCCAGCACGATGCCGGGTTGCACCACCGCGCTGCGCTGTTCGACGTCCAGGCTCACGACCTCCCGCAGGTGTTTGGTCGCGTCGATGACGAGCGCAGCGCCCACGGTCTGACCGCATTGCGACGTGCCCGCTCCGCGAGGCAGTACCGGAACGCCGTTGCGATAGGCAATGTCGACCGCCGTACGCGCCGCTTCCTCGCTGCGCGGAACGACGATACCCACCGGATCGATCTGATAGATCGACGCATCGGTCGCGTAGCGGCCACGGGAGGCGGCATCGAACAGGAGCTCGCCGTCGACCTCCCGGGCAAGCTCCGCGGCAAAGTCCGAATACTGCAATGGGGTGCTCATAGAGAAGTCCTGCAGGCGAACTGCTCGGGATGCAGCCGCCCGGCCATCCTTGACAGGTAGGGACATCCATTCTACTTTCGACCGGATTCATCAAGCCATCCCTGCCCCATTTCGACTGCCATCCAGGCATCATCCTGCTTGCGGGCATGCCCATCCATCGAGGACTCTCATGTCTTACCACGCTGGCCGCCACTTCCTCCAGATCCCGGGTCCGACCAACGTGCCCGATCGCGTCCTGCGCGCGATCGATCGCGCCACCATCGATCACCGCGGGCCCGAATTCGGCGCACTCGGACGCGAAGTCCTCGCCGGCATGCAGGCCGTGTTCCAGACCCGCTCTCCGGTCATCATCTTTCCGGGCTCGGGAACCGGCGCCTGGGAGGCGGCGCTGGTCAACACGCTCGATCCCGGCGCCAGGATCCTGATGGCAGAAACCGGACAGTTCGCCACCCTATGGAAGAACATGGCGCAGCGGCTCGGCCTCGACCCCGAGTTCATCCCGGGAGACTGGCGCCACGGCGCCGATGCCGAGGCGATTCGCGAACGCCTGCAGGCCGACACCACGCATGAGATCAAGGCGGTCTGTGTCGTTCACAACGAAACGTCGACCGCAGTAACCACGCGCATCCCGCCGGTGCGTGCCGCCATCGATGCGGCGAAGCACCCCGCATTGCTCATGGTGGATACCATTTCGTCGCTCGGGTCGATCGACTACCGGCACGACGAATGGGGGGTGGACGTTACCATCGGCGGATCGCAGAAAGGCCTCATGCTGCCGCCGGGCCTGTCGTTCAATGCCCTGAGCGATCGCGCCCTCGCCGCAGCGAAAGCCTCCGGAATGCCGAAGTCGTACTGGTCCTGGGAGGAGATGCTCGCGCCTAACAAGAGCGGCTACTTCCCCTACACGCCGGCGACCAATCTCCTCTACGGCCTGCGCGAAGCCCTCAAGATGCTGCTCGAAGAAGAAGGACTGCAGAACGCATTCCATCGACATACCCGGCACGCCGAAGCGGCGCGTGCCGCCGTCAAGGCCTGGGGGCTCGAGCTGCAGGCGCGCAATCCTGCGGAGTACTCGAACGCGCTCACGGCCGTACGCATGCCAGCCGGCCACAGCGAAATCGGCTTTCGCAAGATTGCACTGGAGCGATTCGACATCTCGCTCGGCAGCGGCCTCGGTCAACTGACCGACAAGGTGTTTCGTATCGGCCACCTCGGCGACTTCAACGACCTCACGCTGATCGGCACGCTCGCCGGCGTGGAGATGAGCCTGGAGCTTGCCGGGGTGCCGTTCGCCAAAGGCGGCGTCGCGGCGGCGATGAGCCAACTCGTCCGTGCCTCGTCGAGTGCGGCCGATCCCGTTCGCAGTGCGGCCTGATCCAACGCGGCGCAACGCCGGCACGCGAGTCCGGCACCGCTAGAATTACGCCGGCTTGCCTCCCGGCAAGACCGCTTCACCCACGTTAGTTTTCATGTCATCGAAGAAGGATCGACCATGTATCGCGCATCCCCATCGCCGTTCGCCACCCTGACGCTCGCCACCGCCGCCACGGCGCTGATCGGCTTGAGCCTGCCGAGCGCGGCGCAATCGAACTTTCCGACGCGCCCGGTTCGGCTCATCAACCCGTACACGCCGGGCGGTTCCGTCGATCTGGTCGGGCGTTCGCTCGCCGCCGGATTGACCGAGATCTGGGGCCAGCAGGTCCTCGTCGACAACCGGCCCGGCGCCGGCACGATGATCGGCACCGAGGCTGTGGTCCGCGCGGAGCCCGACGGCTACACGATGCTGGTGACCAGTACGGCCATTTCGATCCTGACCAGCATGTACAAGAACATCCGCTTCGATCCGGTACGTGATCTCGCCCCTGTGGCATTGACCGCGGTGAGCCCGATGATTCTTGTCACGCATCCGAGCCTGCCGACGAAGACCGCGAAAGAACTCGTTTCGCTGGCGAAATCCCGGCCGGGCAAGATCGCCGGTGCGTCGTCAGGCGTCGGCACCACGACGCATCTGACGCTCGAGATGTTCAAGGCAGCAGCGAAGATCGACATCCTGCACGTGCCCTACAAGGGCGGCGGCCCCGCCATCGCCGATCTGATCGGCGGACAAACGCAGGTCCACTTCAACACGCCGGGCACGCTGCTCCCGCACGTCAAGGCCGGGAAGCTGCGCGCACTGGGCATCACCAGTCTGAAGCGGGCAGACTTCGCCCCCGAGCTTCCGCCCATCGCGGAGTCCGGAGTGCCGGGCTTCGAATCGACGGTCTGGTATGGCGTCTACGGTCCGAAGGCGCTGCCTGCACCGCTGATGCAGCGCTGGAGCGATACGATCAACCAGTATCTGAAAACACCGGCAGCCCAGGAGCATCTCAAGCGCAGTCACATGATCGGCAATCCGAACACGCCCGCGCAGTTCGCCGAGTTCCACAAGCGCGAGACCGAACGTTGGGCGGTCGTCATGAAATCAGCCGGCATCACGCCGCAATAGCACTCGACCGTACATCGGTCGAAGCCGCCCGGCAGTCCGGCGCACGCGCGATTGGCTCTAGGCTGCACTTGCGGCGCTCAGCACCCCTGTGCTCGAATCGTCGCACGCCCCCGGACCGGCGCAAAGGATTGCCGCCATCGAACCCAAGCCGCCCTTCGATTCGCGCGTATCGCCTGCGACGACGACTCGAACCCGCTCGCAGCGGGCGGTCCGGCGTGCCGCACGACATTCTGCGATCGCAACCCTCGGACAAGATGCACTCTCCGGGACGACACCCGCCGTCCTCATGGAACGGTCGGTACACCTGCTGGCCGAAGTGTTCAAGGTCGATGCGGTCGTGATCCTGCAACTCTCGGCAGACGAAAGGGTACTTCGTCCGCGCGCCATCTTCGGCCTCGACGCGCGGCAACTCGCCGATCGAGCCTTGGAAATCGAAGGCGATTCACTCGCCAGTTTTGTCGTGCATCAACATCATCCGGTGATCATTGCCGACCTCGCCGCGGAAACACGCTTTCGCCCCTCGGACATCCTGCTCGCTCGCGGCGTGGTTTCCGGCATCAGCGTCGTGATACGCGGACGAACCCGTCCCTACGGCGTGCTGTCGATGTTTCACACCCGAAAACGTCGCTTCGAGTCCGAGGAAGCAAGCACGCTCGCCTCCGCAGCAAACGTGATCGGCATGGCGATCGAACGCGCCGAGACCGAAGAGCAACTGCGCAGTATTCGCGAAGAACTGCTGCGCTTGAACAACGATCTCGAACATCGCGTCGCGGCGCGCACCACCGAACTCGAAGCGGCCTATCGGGAAGCGGAAGCGCTCTCCTATTCGATTGCGCATGACCTGCGCGCGCCGCTGCGAGCCATCAGCGGCTACGCGAAGATCCTCGAGGAAGAACTCGCGCCCATCCTGCCGCCGCAAGCTCAGAATTACCTCGATCGCATGAGCAGCAATGCCGTGCGTCTCGGAACGCTGATCGATGCATTGCTGGCGCTGCAGCGTTTGTCACGGCAACCGCTCGCACGCAGCAGGATACCCCTGAGCGAAGCAGTCGAGGACGCACTCGCCTGGCTGCGCAGCGAGCAGCCGGGGCGCGACATCGAGATCGTGGTGGACGAACTGGGCGTAGCCGAGGTCGATCCTGCGCTGATGCGTCTTGCCTTCGCAAATCTGCTCTCGAACGCCCTCAAGTTCACGCGCGGCCGCAGTCCGGCCCGCGTCACCGTCGGCAAGATCGACCGCGACGGCGAGCGCATCTACTTCGTGGAGGACAACGGCGCGGGCTTCGACATGCGCTTCGCCGACAAGCTCTTCGGCGTATTTCAGCGACTGCATCCCGAATCGGAGTACGAAGGCAGCGGCATCGGCCTGGCGAGCGTGTACCGCATCGTCACGCGCCACGGCGGACGCATCTGGGCCGCCGCCGAAGTCGATCGCGGGGCGACATTTTTCTTCACGCTCGGCGCCGTCGAATAGCACAGGAAGCACGCGACCACCGCCCATCCGGGAGATCGGCGGGTGTCCGAAAATCGAATCTCTGTTCGTGGGCGATCGGCCTCGACACGCCATCGGCATAGACTCGCCTTTCACTCGCGTTCCGATGCGCCCAATGCACGGCTGGTCTGCCCGAGGAGTCGATGCGCCCGGCGCGATCGGGCCGTGAAAAAGCCGCCTCGTCCTCAGGCTCGCTGCAACAGCCCCTCGTATGCGTTGGCGATGCTTTGCAGCGATTCGGCGCATCGGGTTCGAGTCGATGACCCGTGCATGATCGCGAGCATCTGCGGCTGCAGCGATGCGAGTCGGCGTAGGGTCTTCGGCGTTTCGGACGACAAGGCTGTGGCGTGAAAGATCGCTTCAGCTGCCATCGCCGGGCCTACGATATCTGCATCGGTCAGGGGCGGACCATCGCCCGCATGCGTAAAGAGATCACCGCAGAAGAGCGTCTTCGTGGCCTCCTCGAAAAGAACGCGCGCTTCCCAGTTGTGCGGAACGTGGGGCGTATCGATGTGCCGAACGCGCCTGCCCCCGAGGTCGATGACCTCGCCGTCGGCAAGTCTGCGCGGCGGTCGGTCGCACAGATCATCGAGCGAAACCATGCAACCGATCGCGCCATGGGCCACCTGGGCGCGGGGTGCCGCCGCGAGAAACTCGTTCATTGCGCCGCACTCGTCGGATTCGACATGCCCAAAGGCGATCCACCTGAGCCGTTCCAGAGGAACGATGCGGGCGATCGCCTGGGAGACGAGCGGAAACATTCGCCGCGGGCCCGTATGGAACAGAAGCGGTTCGTCGGCGTCCACGAGAAACTGGTTGAACGTGAAGCCGCCCGGGGCCGCATCCGCAACGCACGTCGAAATGCGGTAGATGCGATCGGCGATCTCGTAACTTCTGGTCTGCATCTGAGCGCTCCTGCCAACGGTATGCGGCCATTATGCCCGCTTGACCGATGCGCACGGGGTGCCCCCTGCCTCCTGCGCAGGTTCATCGCTTCGCCGGTGATCTTCAGGGTTCGTCGTCTTCGCCGGCCGAACCGGCCGCAGCGCGCGTCAATCGGTCCAGGATTGCGGACCACTCGGCTCGCTCGGGAGGACGCTCGACGATGATCATGTCGGCACGCGCGGCATCCAGATCGCGCAGATTCGCATAGAGCGCATGCGCATACGCTTCGGCCGCGGTCGATGCCACCCGCCAGGTGAGCCCCGACACCAGCGGCTGCAGCGCGCTGAACGACAACACTGCGAGGCGCTTGCCCTGCCGCGCCAGGCTATGCACGAGTTCGAGCGCCACGTCGGGCTCGACCAACATGAGCGGCGTACCCGGCGCATAGTGGGCTTTCAGCGTACCGGGAGCCCTGGGAGCGGTCTCGCCGGGCCGGGCGATCTCTTCATTCAATACCGCCCGCAGCGCTTCGATCGACACGCCACCCGGACGCAGCAGCACCGGCTGCCCGCCACGGATATCGACGATCGTGGACTCGATCCCGACATCGCAGTCACCGCCTTCGAGGATGAAGGGCACGTCATCGCCGAACTCGCTGCGCACGTGGTCCGCCGTCGTGGCGCTGACGTGCCCGAAGCGATTCGCGGACGGACCGGCAATGCCGCCGCCGAACGCCTGCAGCAACGCCTGCGCCACCGGATGCACCGGCACCCGGATGGCGACGCTGTCCTGTCCACCCGTCACGATGTCCGGCACAAGGGCCGAGCGGCGAAAGATCATGGTCAGCGGTCCCGGCCAGAACCGGGCGGCAAGGGTGGCCGCCCGTTCGGGTACGTCGAGCACCCAGGCCGACAACTGCGCCGCGCTCGCAAGATGCACGATGACCGGATGCGTGCTGGGACGCCCCTTCAGCGCATAGATCTTGGCGACGGCCGCGGGGTTCGAAGCATCGGCACCCAGGCCGTACACCGTCTCGGTGGGAAAGGCGACGACCTCTCCAGCCCGGAGCAAAGCCGCCGCGCGCGCGATGTCGTCGTTCGAAACCATGCGGTGCTCACGCCCTCAGGCGGTCAACAGTCGAAACGCCTCGGCATACTTCTCCGAGGTGCGCGCAAGAATGTCGGGGGGCAGTGCCGGCGCGGGCGCCTTCTTGTTCCATGGCTGAGTCTCCAGCCAATCGCGCACGAACTGCTTGTCGAAGGAGGGCGGATTCGTGCCGACGCGATACTCGGATGCCGGCCAGAAGCGCGAGGAGTCGGGGGTGAGCGCTTCGTCGATGAGATGCAGCTTGCCTTGCCCATCGACGCCGAACTCGAACTTCGTGTCGGCGATGATGATGCCGCGAGTGGCCGCATAGGCCGCCGCTTCGCTGTACAACTGGATCGCATAGCGGCGCGCCTGCACCGCATGGCTCGCACCGACGATTCGTTCTGCCTCGGCGAAGTCGATGTTCTCGTCGTGCGAGCCGGCGGGCGCCTTGGTCGCGGGCGTGAATATCGGCTCGGGCAGCTGCTGCGCTTCCTGCATGCCGGCCGGCAGGGCAATGCCGCAGACCTTGCCTGTCGTTTGGTAGTCTTTCCAGCCCGAGCCCGCGAGATAGCCGCGTACGACCGCTTCGATCATGAGCGGCCTGAACTTGTGCACGACCATGGCCCGGCCTGCGATCTGCGCTCGCTCCTCGGGGGCGACCACTGACAACGGATCGATACCGGTCAGGTGATTGGATACGACATGCTTCAGGCGCTCGAACCAGAAGAAGGACATGGCCGTGAGCACTTCGCCCTTGCCGGGAATCGGTGTCGGCAGGATCACGTCGAACGCCGAGAGCCGATCGGTCTGGACAACGAGGAGCTTGTCTTCTCCAACCGCATAGAGGTCGCGCACCTTGCCGCGATGCAGGAAGGGCAGACTCTTCAGATTCGTTTCGAGCAGCGGCGTGGTGGTATGCGCCATGGTGGCCTTCCTGGTGTCCAAAGTCAGAGATTCGTCGAAGAACAGCTCATCGCAGACACTGAGCGATCTATCCGCCGGCCGCCCGCGGCAGTGATGCGCGCAACGCGAGCGCGTCGCGCAGGGTGGCATCCACGGTGGTACCGAGCACCGTGAAATGACCCATCTTGCGTCCCTGCCTTGCATCGCGCTTGCCGTACAGGTGCAGCTTCGCCCCCGGATGTTCGAGGAGCTTTTCCCACTGCGGCTCGCCGCCCGCCCAGGATTCCCCGAGGAGATTCACCATGACCGACGGTCCGTGGATTGCGGTCGATCCCAACGGCAAGCGGGCCATGATGCGCGCCTGCTGCTCGAACTGCGACGTGATGCAGGCATCGATCGTGTAGTGGCCGCTATTGTGCGGACGCGGTGCGATCTCGTTGGCCAGCAGCGTGCCACCCACGACGAAGAACTCCACGCACATCACGCCCACGTAGCCCAGCTGCTCGGCAACCGCGCGGGTGGCCTCCTGCGCCTGCATCGCGAGCGTAGGGGCGATCCGGCCGGGGACGATCGACACATCGAGGATGCCGTTCGCGTGCATGTTTTCAGCGACGGGATAAGCGACGCATGCACCGGTATCCGAGCGCGCAACGACGACCGACACCTCGCAGTCGAAGGCAAGCATGCGCTCCAGGACGCACGGTTCGCCGCCCATCGCAATAAAGGCAGAGCGCGCCTGTTCGATATCGGCAACCCGCGCCTGCCCCTTGCCGTCGTAGCCGAACCGGCTTCGCTTCAGGATGCCGGGCAGCAACGATGTGTCGACATTGGAAAAATCCTGCTCGCTTCGAATCACGGCGTAAGGCCCGACGCCGACCACACCCGCCAGGAAGGCCTTTTCGCGGATCCGATCCTGCGCCACCGCAACACTGTCGGCGCCCGGGGTCACGAAGCAATCGCGGGCAAGACGGCGCAAGGCATCGGCCGGCACATTTTCGAATTCGGTCGTCACTGCTGCGCACTGGGCCGCCAGCCGACTCAATGCTGCGTCATCGAGATAGTCGGCCCGGATGCAGGCATCCGCGACATCGCCCGCCGGACTGTGGTCGCCTGGATCCACCACCAACACGCGATAACCCATGCTCTGGGCAGCCATGCTGAACATTCGTCCGAGCTGCCCGCCACCGAGCAGCCCCAGCCATGCACCGGGCGCGATCATTGGAGCGGCGGAAGTTCGGCGTCGAGCACGGTGCGCGTCTGCTTGCGCCGAAAGGCTTCGAGCTTTGCGGCAAGTTTGCGGTCGGTGCGCGCAAGCATCGCCACGGCGTGGAGCCCGGCATTCACGGCACCGGACTCCCCGATGGCGAACGTTGCGACCGGCACGCCGCGAGGCATTTGCACAATGGAAAGCAGCGAATCGAGCCCCTGCAAGTGCCTGGAGGGCACCGGCACGCCGAGCACGGGAACGATCGTCTTGGCGGCCAGCATGCCCGGCAGGTGCGCCGCGCCGCCCGCCCCGGCAATGATGCAATGCAGACCGCGGCGCCCCGCGGTCTCGGCGTACTCGAACAACAAATCGGGTGTGCGATGCGCAGAGACCACGCGCGTCTCGAACGCAACACCGAATGCGTCGAGCTGACGGGCTGCATGCTGCATGACATCCCAGTCGCTCGTGCTGCCCATCACGATGCCCACCGACGTGCGCGCCATGCTGCGAATTCCCTGCGTCGTCAAAACTCGATTCTAATCGAACGGGCACAGCCCGAAAATTTGATCGCCCTTCGATGCCGCCACCTCGGTGCAATGCGCATTGCCGAGAGTGCGTGTTACGATCGACGCGCGTCGACGCCGATGCAGGTCAGCAGCGGCGTGCGTACCGGAACGAAACCGACGCCCCACATCTCTCCCGCTCGATTGTTCGTAGCTCACACACCAGGAGGAACACCATGGCCGACCCCGGCATGCACAAAGGCGACGAGTTCGCCGGCAAAGTTGCACTCGTTACCGGCGCTGCCCGCAACATCGGACGCGCAGTGGCACTGTCGCTCGCTTCAGGCGGCGCCAAGGTCGCTGTCTGCACTCGCGCCGACATGGACCAGGCCCGCTCCGTGGTCGAGGAAGTCAAGGCGCTCGGCAGCGATGCCGCCGCGTTCAGTGCCGATCTCGCCGATCCGGTCGCGACCCGCAAGATGGTCGAAGACGCCATCGCCCGCTTCGGCCGCCTGGACATCCTCGTGCTCAATGCAGCGATTCGCGAGCACGATAGTTTCGAGAACCTCACCTACGAAGACTGGCGGCGTGTCCTCGCCACCGATCTAGACAGCGTCTTCGTCGCGACGTCGGCCGCACTGCCGGCGCTGAAGAAGGCCGGGGACGGCGTGATCGTGACCTTCGCCGGCGTCACCGCACTGCTCGGCGCGAAGGGCCGCCCGCACGTTGCAGCAGCCAAACACGGCATCGTCGGACTGACCAAGGCCCTCGCCCAGGATCTCTCCGACTACGGCATCCGCGTCAACTGCGTCTCGCCGGGGCAGATCGATACATCGCGCAAGGCCGGCACCGAACGCCCCTCGCGCGTGACCGACATCCCGCTCGGCCGCAAGGGCACGTCTTTCGAAGTCGCAGCCATGGTGCGACAGCTCTGCGGGCCGGCCGGCGGTTACATGACCGGGCAGACGATCCACATCAACGGTGGCCTGTCGAACTCGGGCGTTTGACGTCGCAGGCACTGCGCCGCAGGCAGTCGAGGGCGTCCTTCGGGGCGCCCTTTTCATTCCATCGAGGGCCGACGATCGGAAAGCCGATCGGTTCCCCCATGCTAAGATTCGACGCAACCCACGTCGTCCAGTCCCGAACTTCCATGACCGATTCCAAGTTCGCGCGCGCCCTGCTCGCGCCACAGTCTGTCGCGCTCGTCGGCGCCTCCGCAGACATCAAGAAGAACACCGCACGCCCGCAACGATACCTGCGCGAGCACGGCTACACCGGCGCGATCGTGCCGATCAACAATACTGCCGCCGAATGCCTGGGCGAGAAGGCCTATCCCTCGCTCGACGACGCACCTGACGGCATCGAACACGCGCTGATCATGGTGCCCGGCAAGTACGTGCTCGGTGTCATCGAGCAATGCGTACGCAAGAAGATTCCGATGGCCTCGATCTACAGCGACGGCTTTGCGGAAACCGGCGACGAGGGCCGCAAGCTGCAGGAGCAGCTTGTCGCGGTTGCCCGTGCAGGCGGCATGCGCCTCACGGGGCCGAACTGCATGGGCGTGATCAACACCCATATGCCGTGTGCCCTGTCCATCAACGCCGTGCTCGACATCGACCAGCTCATCAAGGGCCGCGTCGGGCTGGTCTCGCAAAGCGGCAGCGTCATGGGCGCGCTGCTCTCGCGCGGGCAGGCGCGTGGCGTCGGCTTCTCGAAGCTCGTCTCGGTCGGCAACGAATGCGATCTGTCCGTAGGCGAAATCGTGGACATCCTGGTCGACGATGCCGATACCGACGTGATCCTCATGTTCCTCGAAACGATACGAAAGCCCGAGCTGCTGGCACAGGCCGCGCTGCGTGCGCATCAGGCCGGCAAGCCGATCGTCGTGTACAAGCTCGGCCGCTCCGAAGTCGCACGCGAACTCGCTGCATCGCATACGGGGGCCATGACCGGCTCGGACGACAGCGCCAACGCCTTCTTTCGTCGCTACGGCATCATGCGCGTCGATACGCTAGAAGCGATGATCGAAGCGCCGCAGTTTCTCCTGCGCGCGAAGCCGCCGAAGGGCCGCCGCATCGCCGTGCTCACGACGACCGGCGGCGGTGCAGCGACGGTCGTGGACAACATGGGGCGGCTGGGACTCGACGTCGTCCCGCCGACGGACCAGGTCATCGAGAACCTTGCTGCGAAGAACATCCACATCCACAAGGCAGCACTCACCGACCTCACGATGGCCGGCACGCGCAAGGAGATCTATAGCGCCGTGCTCGACGAACTGCTGCGCTCGGATCACTGCGATGCCATCCTGGCCGTCGTCGGCTCGTCGAGCCAATTCCATCCGCAGCACGCGGTGGAGCCCATCGTCGAGGCGATGCCCACGCGCAAGCCGCTCGTGACGTTCCTCGTTCCCGATGCCGTGCGCTCGCTGGAACTGCTGCATGAAGCCGGCGTCGCAGCCTTCCGAACACCGGAGTCCTGTGCCGATGCACTGGCTGCCTATTTCAACTGGCAGATCCCCGCCGCATTACCCAAAGGCGACGAGCGCACCGCCGCAGCTTCGGCCCTGCTCGCCGCAGCCACCGGGAAACAGCTGAACGAGCATGCAGCCTGCAACGTCTTCTCAGCCCTCGGCGTGCCGATCGCCCGTACACAGGTCATCTCAACGGCAGACGAGAAGGTCGACATTCGCTTCCCGGTCGTGGCCAAGATCCTCTCGCCCGATATCCTGCACAAGACCGAAGCCGGTGGCGTCGAGTTGAACATCGCGGATGCCGGCGCGCTGCGCGGCGCCGCGAACCGCATCCTGGAGCGCGTTGCCGCCGCTCGTCCCGGTGCCCGCATCGAGGGCATCCTCGTGCAGGAAATGAAGCAGGGGCGAGGCGAAGTGATCCTCGGCTACAAGCGTGATCCCCAGGTCGGCCCGGTCGTGGTTCTGGGCGTGGGTGGGACGCTTGCCGAGATCTATCGCGACTTTTGTGTGCGCATCGCCCCCGTCTCGGTGGAAGAAGCGCACGCAATGATCGAACAGGTGAAGGGCCTCGCATTGCTGCGCGGCTACCGCGGCCAACCCAAGGGCGACCTGGATGCGCTGGCACACACGGTGGCTGCCTTCTCGAACCTCGCGGTACTTTCCGAGCACGACATCGCCGAAGCCGAGATCAACCCGCTCATCGTCGCGGGCGAAGGGGAAGGCGTCGCCGCAGTGGACGGCCTGATCGTATTCTCATAACGATGCCGGGAAAGCTGCATCCGGCGCACGGAGGAACCATGGTTGCATCACGTACGTATTTCTGCGTGGGAATGGCGTTTGCCGGCGTGGCTACTTTCAACTCCAGCGCGTACGCGGCCGAAGGCAGCTTTCCGCAACGGCCCATTCGCTTCATCGTCGCGCAGGCGCCCGGCGGGAACGCGGATATCGTCGGTCGGGCCTACGCGCTGCGCATGGGCGAAGGCTTCGGTCAGCAGATGGTGATCGACAACCGCCCCGGCGCCTCCGGCATCATCGCCACCGAGATGACGGTACGGGCCGCCCCCGACGGCTACACGATACTGCTCGTGCCGAGTTCCTTCGGCGTCAATCCGGCCGTGCGCAAGCTTCCCTACGATCAACTGCGCGATCTCACGCTCGTCACGCAACTCGCCTCTGCGCCGAATCTTCTCGTCGTCAATCCGAACGTTCCGGTCAAGACCATCGCCGATCTCGCTGCGCTCGCAAAGGCGAAGCCGGGCCAATTGCGGTTCGGCTCCTCGGGCAACCTCGGATCGCCTCATCTTGCCGGCGAACTCTTCAAGAGCGTCGCCAACGTGAACATGGTGCATATACCTTACAAGGCTGCGTCCGCCGCGTTGATCGACATCGTGGCCGGCAACATCGAACTGAGCTTTGCGAGCATGCCCTCCGCGCTGGGGCTCGTGAAAGCCGGTAAGCTGCGTCCGGTGGCCGTGACGAGCCTCAAGCGCTCGGTGGCGGTACCGGAACTGCCCACCGTTGCCGAATCGGGCTACCCCGGGTTCGAAACCGCCGCATGGCAGGGCTTGGTCGCGCCGCCGAAGCTTCCGGACCCGATCCTGCGGCGAATTCACGCGGAAGTCGCAAAGGCTGCACGCAGCCCGGAACTGAAAAAGACGCTGCTCGCCGACGGCTCGGAGCCGATCGGCAACACGCCGGAAGAGTTCCGCACTTGGGCCACCGCCGAGATCGCCAAGTGGACGAAAGTCGTCAAGGCCATCGGCGTGAAAGTGGACTAGACGTTCTTCACACACCCGCATACGAACCCACCATCGACCCACTGGAGAATCCCGATGAGCGAACGCATGACGACCCGTTTGAAGCACCTACTTGCCGGTGATCGCTGTATCGTGGCCCCAGGCGTGGCGGATGCTTTCGCGGCACGCATGGTCGCCATGGAGGGCTTCGAAGCCTGCTACATGACCGGGTTCGGCACGAGCCTGACCCGGCTCGGCATGCCGGACATCGGGCTCCTCACCATGAACGAAATGGTCGACAACGCACAGCGAATCGCCGATGCCTGCGGCATGCCGCTGGTGGCCGATGCAGATACGGGCTATGGCAACCCGATGAACACGCGGCGCACGATTCGGGAGTACGAAAGAGCGGGCGTCGCCGGCGTGCATATCGAGGATCAGGCGTGGCCGAAGCGCTGCGGCCACCTCGCCGGCAAGCGTGTGATTCCGACGGCCGAAATGGTGTCGAAGTTGAAGGCTGCCGTCGACTCCCGGCGCGATCCCGACTTCCTCGTCATGGCGCGTACGGACGCCATCGCAGTCGAAGGCTTCGAGGCCGCGCTGGATCGGGCGGACCACTATCGCGAAGCCGGTGCCGACGTGCTCTTCGTCGAAGCCCCAACCTCGATGGCGCAGCTGGAGGCAATTCATCGGCGCTTCAAGGGCGTGCCGCTGCTGTACAACATGGCAGCGAGCGGCAAGACGCCCGATCTCGACAATGCCACGATGGCAAAACTCGGTTTTCGCCTGTCGATCTTCCCGAACTGGCTGCTGCTCGCGGCGATTCCGGCCATGCGTCGGATGCTGCACGAACTCAAGACGAAGGGCAGCGTCGCGGACATCCGCAAGGACGTCGCGACGTTCAAGGAATTCACCGATATCGCGGGGCTGCCGGAAGTGCAGGCGCTCGAGAATCGCTACGGCCTGCCGGAAGATCAGCGCGCCGGGCTCTGATCGTCAGCCACATCGCTCTCGGATCCGAACCTGCATCGGTCCGCAGCGCAGAGCGCACCGTCCGGCCGCAACGCAACATTACCTCGTGGACTGCACGACCCTCGGCATCGATGATTGCGCCCCGATGCCTCGTGCAACACGGCTCGCGACGGGCCTTTTGCTGGAAATCTGTCGGGCTGGTTTACAGGCCCACCTGCCCCGAACTCGCAACCCGGTGAATTCATTGCACGCTTCAGGTTGGCATACGCGTTGCTGGATACGGGATCCGTATCCTCGAACGACAGGAGCCGTCATGAAAGCCCGCGATGCGTTCTACTTCGCTGCACTTGCAGCATTGCTCATCACGACCATGCTGCCGGGCATTCAATGACAGATCGATCCGGGGCTCACGGGCCGGGCGGCGATCCTCCCTGCGGCGAGCCAGCCGACGCACCGGAGTTGAGGGACGACTTCCACCTGGCCCCCGAACGCCCGTACCAGTTGTCGAATCGGTTTACAGCCCATTCCGCACGAAAAATTAAGCAATTGAATTAGAACAATAATAATTTTTCTGGTATGTGCATTGCTACACATTATTGGCCGCCGACTTACCGAGCTTCAGCATGGTCAACTTCTTGCGCGATGTCATGATCGTGGTTGCAGTCCTCGCAACCTTCATTGCCCTGGCTTTCTCTCCCACGCAGGAGACCGGGACAATCGCCGTAAAGCACGACATCCCGGTAGGTGTTACCCCCGTGCCGGTCGGCATCACGAATGTAAGCGTGGAGGCGGCGGCACCCAAGTTCGATCAGCACCGTCAGCAGTAGCATCCGCCACCCATCGACGCGCCCCGAAAACGCGTCAATCCCCGAACTGCAAGTATTTCGCTTCCCGTTGCCGCCACGCTGCGGTGTTTACCGCCACCTCGCGGTCGGTGAAGGTCGCCAATCGATCTTCGATGGCCGCCGTATCGCCGTCGCGCATCATCACGGAGAGCACGTCCTGGGCTGCCCGAATCGCCGCACGATGGGTCTGCGACGGATAGATGCCGAGCTTGAAACCCATCGCTTCGAGTTGCTTCTTCGGCAGCGCAGGGGTCTTGCCGCCCTCGAAGATATTGGCCAGGGCAGGCCCCTTCAGTTGCGGCGGAACGGCCGCCAGCTCCTCGATGCTTTGCGGCGCCTCGACGAACCCGACATCCGCCCCCGCTTCCAGATACGCGTTGACCCGGTCGATCGTGGCCTGCAACCCTTCGATGGCACGCGCATCACTGCGCGCGATGATCACCATGTCGGCATCACGGCGCGTGTCGACGGCAGCCTTGATCTTGCCGACCATCTCCTCGACGCTGACGACCGCCTTGCCTTCATAGTGCCCGCACTTCTTCGGCGCGACCTGATCTTCGATGTGGAAACCCGCCACGCCCGCCCGCTCGTACTCGCGCACGGAACGAATCGTGTTGATCGCATTGCCGTAGCCGGTGTCGATGTCGGCGATCACGGGAATGTCGACGGCATCGACGATGCGGCACAGCGTCTGCACGTTCTCGGTCAGCGTAAGCAGCCCCATGTCGGGATACCCTTGCGAGCGTGAGATGCCCCCGCCGGTAATGTAGACGGCTTCGAACCCCGCCACCTGCACGAGGCGAGCGATCAGAGGATCGTAGGCGCCGGGAACGATCGTGTAGCCGGGACGCGCGATCAGTTCGCGCAGCTTCTTTCTCGTACTCATGGTTCGATACTCCTCACTGTCATGAATGGCTTGGACCCATTGAACACTCACCGCGGATCGGACCCGGCCCTGCCTTCATGTGCACGGGTGTCTCCGAACGGAACCTGCGTTTCCTCGATTGCTGCTCGGCGCGGCTCGCTGACCTCGTTCACTTCGACGGCGCCGCCGCCATGATCGCAATCAGCTCGCCGATGTCGTGGAGGTCGTCGATGCCGCGCACCAGTTCGATCACCCGTTGAATCCGAGCGGGATCGAGGCACGACTTGACGACCTGCCGGAACTTGTCGTCGATGTCCGCGGGCGCGAGCGGGTTCTCGGCGCTGCCGCGGCGGTTGAGAATCTCCGTCTTGAAGGATCGTCCGTCGTGTGTCGTCACGTTCACGCGGGCGCCGTGGCGAAACGCGGCACCCATCGCCTCGATCTGCGGATCGACGTGGGCGCGTACGCGCGGAACGAGCGCCAGCACTTCGGGATCGCGCAGACGCTCCTCGCGGTACTGATCCACGAAGGCTGTTCCATCGAGCGCGATCATCGCCATGCCGTAGTAGAGATTCATCTGCGCCGCCGTCACGCCTTGCGCCTTGTACTCCCAGGCGCAGTGGACGTAGGTCGCCTGGCTGAGGCCCGCGTCGATGCTTGCGATGTCCTTCGCTCGCAGGCCGTGGTCGCGCATGATCTGCGCCAGGCCGTCGAGCGCCGTGTGTATGCTCGTGACCGCCGCATAGGGCTTGTAGCCGACGTTTCGTGTTTCCCAGACGCTGCCCAGACCCGCCGTGAGCTTTTCCGGAAGCGGTTGATCGGAATGCGTGACGAGATAGCCGCCGTACGCGGCTTCGAGCACGTCTTCGATGCCGGTGAAGCCGCGCTCGGCGAGCAGGACGGAGTACACGCCGCTTTGCGCGGCGCGCCCGGAGTGAAAGCGCTTCACCATCGCGCCTTCCTGTGCGGCCATCAAACCGCATGCCTGCGAACCGACGATGCCGAACGCATGCAAGGTCCGGTGAGCGTCGAGCCCGCGCATGCGAGCGGCTGCTGCAGCCGCCGTAAAGGCCCCCGAGGTACCCTGAGGATGAAACCCCTTCAGCAGGAGCCGCACCGTTGCAGCGTTGCCGACCCGCGCGCCGACTTCGTAGCCGCCCACCATGGCCGTCAGCAGATCTCGCCCGCTCGCCGCGCCCCTGGCTTCGGCCATCGCCAGGGCCGCCGGAAGCGCAAGCGAGCCCGGATGAATGATCGACTCCTTGTGGATATCGTCCAGTTCGAAGGCGTGCCCCGCAGTCGAATTCACCAGGGCTGCATTGGCGATGGAGGTCTTCTTGCCACTACCGTAGATGGACGCCTGCGGCGCACAACCCTCCGCTTCGACCAGCGCCTGCACGTGCTGCGTCCAGGGCAGCGTGACCCCGTGCAGACAAACCCCGATGCTGTCCAGCAGAGACAGCTTCATGCGCTCCACCACGTCGGCCGGAATGTCGCTGAATTGCAGCTCGGCACTGAAGCGGGCAAGGTCTCGCGTGGCATTCGCGAGTAAGGGTGCTTGGGATGCGGTCATGATCGATCCTATTCGGCGGTACGACCCCGCGACGGGCATCCAACGCGATGCGATGCGTGCGCGGTGATCGGCGGCTTGGGTGTCTCAGGCGCGTGGCGCCTCGTCCAATCGAACCACGATGCCCTCCAGCTCCTTGCTGGGTGCAGCGTACCGCTGCATCACGAGCGGATCGTGGCCCGGCACGATGTGCTGGAGCGAGTCGGACAGGCGGCGCAGCGTCTCGTACCCCTTCATCACGTCGCTCAAATTCAGCGTCGTGGGAAACACCCGATAGTTCTCGAAGTGTTCGTAGTAATGGCTCGTATCGGATGCGAGCACGACCCAACCGCGCTTCGTCCATACGCGCATGCACTGCACGCCTGCCGTGTGGCCGCCGATCTTGTGCAGCGAAATGCCCGGGGCGATGGTCGACTCGCCGTCGACGAAGTTCACGCGACCGTCGAACACCAGCCGTACCATGCCGCACACCTCATCGGGCTCGTAGCTGTGACCGAACTGGCGATAGGCCATGTGGCGGCCCGTGGCATACGCCATCTCAGCTTCCTGCAGATGAAAGCGGGCGTTCGGAAACGCATCGAACGTACCGACATGGTCGTAGTGCATGTGCGAAAGGACGATTTCGCTCACGTCCTTCGCCGCGAGCCCCATCATCGACAACCCCTCGGAAGGCGCACGCAGGTATGTGCGGGCACGCTTCTTCGCCATGGATTCGGTAAACCCGGTGTCGACCACGATGCTGCGTTCTGCGTTGCGCACCAGCCACACGAAGTAATCCATGTTCATGGGCGCGTCGTGCGGATCGCCGCCCACGAAGTTCGCGGGGCGATTGACGTTGCGCGTCGCGTACTTGATGGCGTAGATCTCGTAGGGTGTGATGTTCATGCAGCTCTCCTCCGTGTTTCCGAGTTTCAATCCGATGGCAGGCGCAGCGTATCGACCGACATGGCAACCATCGCACCGTCTCGAATGGCCGTGAGGAAGTCGCCGGGGCGATAGCAATCGCCCGCCAGTTCGTACGGCACCCCGACCGCTTCGAGCAGTTCGACGACATCGCGCACCGGCCTCGGTCCGATCGCGATCATCAGCACGTCACCCATCTCGATGCTGCGCCGGACATCCGTCTTGCCGACCCGCAGGTTCATGACCCGACCCTCGAATCCGTCGATCTTCGCTTCGGTCAGCACTTCGCCGCCCTGGGCACCGACCCGTTCGATCAGCTCGAAGCGGTTGTTGCGAGCCATACCTTGCGCCACGGCCGTCAGCGTTTCGACGACGCACACCCGCGCCTTGCGTGCAAGCAGCAGGTCGGCTGCCTCCATCCCCACCATACCACCACCGACGATCGTGACCCGCGCCCCCGCGGCGATCGACTCGGGCTGCGCAAAGTAATCCCACGCGTGCACGACACGCACGTTCGACGCGAGCTGCGAGAGGTCGAAAGGTGCCGGTCGCGGCACCGCGCCGGTCGCGACGATCGCGAAGTCCGGGGCGAACGCCCGCACAGTGGCCTCGGTGGCATTTACGCCCGTGCGCACCGACACACCGAACGCCTGCAGCTGCTGCCAGCGGTACGACCAGATGGGTTCGACCTCACGCTTGTCGGGCGCCGCCATCGCGAGTTTCATCTGTCCGCCCGGCTCGGATCGCTTTTCCCAGACTTCCACGTCATGACCGCGCGCGGCGAGGACACGCGCAGCTTCGATCCCGGCAACGCCGGCACCGAAGACGAGCACGCGACGGCGCTTGTCTGCCTGCACACGCCGCTCGGGGAAGAGTTGCGGCTCGGCGAACTCCAACGCTTCGAACTCGGTGCCGATCACGGGATTGTGCACGCAGGCGACATCCTTCTCGATCGTCAACCGCTCGAAGCAGACGTTGCAAGCGATGCAGCCGCGGATCGGCGCCTGGACGGCTCCGAACGCCTTCGCGCACCAGTGAGGATCGGCATAGAGCGCTCGTCCGAGCGAAATGAAGTCCGCCGAACCGCTCGCCAACACGGCTTCGCCATCTTCGGGATCGACGATGCGGCCGGCAACGAAGCATGGAATCGACACGGCCTGCTTGATCGGCTTCGCATAGGGCGCCAGCATGCCGCGCGGGAACGAAGGCGGCTGGATGCAGTATTTCGAAAGCTGCGGACTCTCGTTGCTGCCGCCGGAGAGATCGAGCGCATCCACCCCGGCGCGTTCCAACGCCTTGGCAAGCTCGATGATGTCTGCATCGCTGTAGCCGTCCGGCACGTACTCCGTGCAGGACAGGCGCACGATGAGTACTGTACCGGGCAGTGCATTGCGCACGCGATCCACGGTCTCGAGCAGGATCCGCATCCGATTCTCGAGGCTGCCGCCGTATTGATCCGTGCGCTTGTTGATGCGTGGCGTGAAGAATTGTTGAAAGAGATAACCGTTGCCGGCATGGATCTCGATGCCGTCGTAGCCCGCCTGCACCAATCTGCGCGCCGAGGCGACGAACTGCTTCTGGATCTCGACGATCTCGCCGACTTCGAGCGGACGCACCGCGTCGCCCGTATTCGGGTTGTGCCAGGGCGACGGACCCACCGGCTCCATGTTGAGCACGAAGCGGCGCAGGAGCGCCCCGCGATGGTTCAGTTGGGCGAACACGCGGCAATCGTGGACGTGGATCGCCTCGACGAGACTCGCGAGCCCGGGGATGAATCGGTCGTGGTACACGCACAAAGAGTTGTGATGCGGTCGCGCATGCTCGGTCACGACCATCGCCTCGGTCATGATGGCGGCGACCCCGCCCTTGGCCCGCTCTGCGTAGTAGAGCTTGTCGCGCTCGGTCGAAAGGCCGTCGGTGGTGCTGTAGTTGGTGCCCATCGGCGCCATGATGACGCGGTTCTTGAGCGCGAGCTTGCCGATGCGGCCGGGCTGGGCGAGGAGCATAGGGTTACAGTAGGGTGGGCTTGTGAGATGTTAATGGAGAAACGCTGTTTTGACAGACGCTCCAATGGGGAAAAGGGAAAGGGGAAGAGGGGAACGCAAAACCAGCGACGATAACGGGCTCCGATTGCATGCTCAAGATATCGTCCATACGGGACCGAGAACGCAGGCGACGCAACCGCGTCACCTACCCTTCCCCCTTCCCCTTTCCCTCTTCCCGCCTCTGCGCAGCAATCGTGAGCACGGCGTCCCCATACCGCTCCAGCCGCTTCGCCCCTATCCCCGAAATGTTCGCCAATGCATCGAGCGAGGTCGGCGTCACCTGAGCGATGGCGATCAGCGTCGCATCGTGCAGAATGACGTACGCCGGCACCCCTTGCCGCTTGGCCTCCTCGGCACGCCAGCTCTTGAGCCGCCCCAACAGCGAATCGTCGACTTGCGCGGTGAGATTTGCCCGCATGCGCTGGCGGAACTTGCGTTCGGTCGTGCGCTCCGGCGCACGTCGCATCTCGACGGCACACTCGCCGCGAAGGATCGGCCGCGCTGACTCGGTCAGGCGCAGCGCGCCATAGGCTTCGTGATCGACGGCGACATGGCCGAGCGCCACGAGCTGGCGCAGGATGTTGCGCCACTGGGGATCGTCGATATCGGCACCGATACCGAAAACGCTGAGCTTCTGATGATCCCAGCGGGCGATCCGCTCGTTGGCACGACCGCGCAGCACGTCGACGACATGCACCGCACCGAAGCGCTGCCCCGTGCGGTAGATTGCGGATAAAGCCTTGCGCGAGGGCTCGGTCGCATCCCAGGTGTGCGGCGGATCGATACAGGTGTCGCAATTGCCGCACGGGGAAGACGGTTCACCAAAGTAGGCAAGCAGTCCCACGCGTCTGCATTGCGCGCTTTCGCACAGGGCGAGGAGCGCATCGAGCTTGGCCGTGGCGACTCGCTTGTGGGCATCACCGGCGTCCGACATCTCGATCAGCCGCCGCTGCTGAACCAGGTCGGCAAGCCCATAGGCCATCCAGGCGTCGGCAGGCAGTCCGTCGCGCCCGGCGCGCCCCGTTTCCTGGTAGTAGCCTTCCACGCTCTTCGGCAGATCGAGATGAGCGACAAAGCGAACATCGGGCTTGTCGATCCCCATCCCGAAGGCGATGGTTGCCACGATCACCACCCCCTCTTCGCGCTGAAAGCGCGCCTGGTTTTCGTTGCGATCCTCCGTTGTCATGCCCGCATGGTAGGCAAGCGCGTTGATGCCATTGCTGCGCAGCCAATGCGCGGTCTCTTCGACCTTGCGCCTCGACAGGCAGTACACGATGCCGGCATCGCCCATGTGATCGGCCGCGATGAAGCGCAGCAACTGGTTGCGTCCATCGACCTTGTCGACGATGGTGTAGCGGATGTTCGGCCGATCGAAGCTCGACACGAAGATGCGCGCCTCGCCGAGCGCCAGGCGCTGCACGATCTCGCTTCGCGTTTGCGGATCGGCAGTGGCCGTGAGCGCAACGCGGGGAACATCGGGAAACCGCTCGTGCAGTATCGAGAGCTGCAAGTACTCCGGACGGAAGTCGTGCCCCCACTGCGACACGCAATGCGCCTCGTCGATGGCGAAGAGCGCAAGCTCGGCGCGTGAAATCAGGTCCAGGCAGCGTGCCGTCGTCAGGCGCTCGGGAGCCACGTAGAGCAGATCGAGTCGTCCCCCGACGAAGTCCTCCTCGACGCGGCGAGCCTCGTCGATGCCGAGGGTCGAATTCAGGAATGCGGCCTTCACCCCGAGTTGTGAAAGGGCCGCCACCTGATCCTGCATCAACGCGATGAGCGGTGAAACCACGACCGCCGTTCCTCGCCGCAGGAGTGCCGGCAGCTGATAGCAGACCGACTTGCCGCCGCCGGTCGGCATGAGCACCAGTGCATCGCCGCCACCGCTGACGTGATCGACGATCTCGCGTTGCGGGCCGCGAAACTCGGGATGGCCGAAGACGGTGCGCAGGGTGGCGAGTGCGGGATCTGCGTCTGCCATGCGATCTCGAACCGCGCCCTGCGAACTCGTCATCGCCCGCCCGAAGCGCGAATGCCGGGCAGCTTCTCTTCGTCCTTGAGTGCGCGCAACGATTTGTGCCAGGCATCGAGCGTGTACGCGATGTCCGTGTCGGTGTGCACTGCCGACACGATGCCGCCGCGATAGCCCTTGAGATCCACGCCGTGGTTCAGCATCGCGAGGCGCAGCTTCGACAACATGCGTTCGTCCTTGCCCTTGAGGGCTTCGATGGTGAGCGTGCGCGCATCGAAGTCGGTTGGCCGGATCGGCTCACCCAACGGATTCGAATGCAGATGAAAGAACGAATGCTCGCCGTAGATGGCCCAGGAGATGTTCTCCTCTTCCAGGATCTCGTTCATGCCCGTGCGAAGCTTCGCGGCCGTGGCCGACGCTCGTTCGCAAGCGTCGGTATCGCGGATGATGTCGAGCGTCGCGATACCCGCCGCGGCGCTCAAGGGGTGCGCATTGTGCGTGCCCTGATGATTGATGCGCTCGCGCTTCGCTGCGGCGGCCGCTTCGAAATCGAGCCAGTCGAGGATTTCCCTGCGCGCGCCCACGGCACCGCCCGGCATGCCGCCGGCGACGATCTTCGCCATCGTCGTGATGTCGGGCGTGACGCCGTAAAGCGCCTGCGCCCCGCCCTTGTGGACGCGAAAGCACGTGACGACTTCATCGAAGATGAGCAGCGCACCGTGACGCGTCGTGACCTGACGCAGCGCGTTGAGCACTTCCGGCGAGGTCGGAATCATGCCCGAGCTGCTGCCGATCGGCTCCATGATCACGGCGGCAACGTCCTTGTTCTGCGCGAGCACCCGCTCGATGGCAGCGACATCGTTGGGCGGCACCAGCGAGGTATGCGACGCAACATCGGCCAGCACACCGACCGACGCACTGCCGTCGAGATGATCGTTGACGCCGAACGACACCTGGTCGTGCCAGCCATGGAAATGGCTTTGAAAGCGGACGATGCGTCCGCGCCCGGTGGCGGCACGCGCCAATCGAATCGCAAGTTGCGTCGCCTCCGTGCCGGACGACGTGAAACGCACCCGCTCGGCCGACGGGACGAGCGCTTGAATCCGGCGCGCCCATTCGATCTCGAGTTCGTTGGCCGCGGCCAGATGCATGCCCTTGCCGAGCTGGGCCTGAATGGCCGCCACGACCTTCGGATGCTGATGACCGAGGATCAGCGAGCCGTGGCCACCGTAGTAGTCGACGTACTCGTTGCCGTCGACATCCCATTTGTGCGAGCCGTGCGCATGATCCCCGTAGATGGAATACGGCCAGGTGCGGCGCGAATCGTGAACGATGCCGCTCGGCAGCAGGTCACGCGCCTGCCTTGCGAGCGCTTCGGCCTTCGGCGTGCGTGACCGATAGGCGGCAAGAATTTTCGATTCGGTGTTCGATCCGTCGGCCATGTCGAGACTCCTCGGGTTGCAATGCTTGTCGTGATGCCGGCGAACGCCGGCAAGCGCTGACGCGGTGGGGATCGCCGATGCGTCAGCGAATCTGAATCGGCCTGCCGCGCGTCGAAGACTTCTCGATCGCCTCCAGCACCGCGACGCCATTGACGATATCCGCCGGGGACACGAGAAACTTCTCGCCCGCCGCAACCGCCGCGGCGAATGCCTCGAGTTCCGCGCGCTCGCGGTCGACCGCCGGAAAGCTCATCGTCTGCGCCGGACCGGACAACCCCCGCGCGACGAGTTCGGTATCGCTGCGCAATTCGAGCCATCCCTTCGTGCCCAGCGCCTGCACGCGCCAGTAGTCGCCTGTGACGAACACGCTGGTGAGACAGCCGCTCGTTCCGTTGGCGAACTTGAGCAGCATCGTGGTGGTGTCGTCGATGTCGATCTCGTCGGGCAGGCAGAGCTTCTGGGAACTCGCATATACCGTCGCAACGTGGCCTGCGATGCGGATCATGCAATCGAGCGCATGGACCCCACGCGCCGTCATGCCGCCGCCGGGCGCCTCTTTGCGCGTGGAGCGCCAGTAACCGGGCTTCAGGCCGTGACCGGTGCCGCCCGAGTTCTGCCCCTCGACATGAACGACGCGGCCGATGTCGCCGGCTTCGATCCGCCGCAGCATTTCGACGAAAGAGGGCGCGTAGCGCCGGTTGAATCCCAGCACCAGCGTCACGCCGGCTTCCTTGCAGGCATCGATCGCACGCTCGGCGCTCGCCCGCGTCAAGGTGAACGGCTTCTCGACGAAGACGTGCTTGCCGGCCTTCGCGGCCTGGACGATCTGCGTGGCATGCTGACTGTGCGGCGTGGCAAGGATCACCGCGTCGATCTGAGGGTCCTTCAATACGCGGGCATACGAAGAGACGACACGAATACCGCACTTCTGCGCGAGTTCGGCGTGCTTGCCGGGATCCCGCGAGATGCCGGTCGTGATACGCAGGGCGTCGCTATCCTGGACAGACTCCAGCAGGCGCTGCCCCCAGCGCCCCAGCCCGTACATCGCTGCCTTGAGCATCCTCCGGCCTCCCTGTTCAGATTCGGATCAGCGCTTGCCGTGCACGCGCGCGGCTTCTGCCCGTGACATCCCCGCGAGCACGGATGTCGTGACCTTCTCGTTGAGCGCCGCGACCTGCTCTGCGCCGGCAACGATGTCAGCAGCGATGGCCGCCGGAATGACGATGGCCCCGTCGTGGTCGGCGAGCACGAGATCCCCGGTGTTCGCGGTCACCATGCCGCCGACGCCACGAAGGTCGATGGGGGCGTCGATCGCGGTCATCGCGAAGCGGCCGACGAAGCGCAGTGCATGCGAACCTCTGGCCAGCACCGGCAAAGCGCACTGAGCGATCTCTTCGCCGTCGCGCACCATGCCATCGACGATGACGCCGCTGACGCCTCGCCGCTGCAGGGAGAGCGCAAGTCCGCCGCCGAGCACCGCGGCATCATCGTAGCTGCCTGTGGCGTACAGCAGCACGGCACCGGCGGGCACCCGGTCGTCAAGACTGTCGTAGAGCGGATCGCGCCCCGTGGGCATGGCGAGCCGGCCCGCGGCGTTGAGCTTGCGACCTTCGATGCAAAAGGCGATGCCTGCAAACTTCTGCGCCCGGCCGATCGCGCACAGTTCCTTCGCGAGCACGGGCGGTACAAGTGCGCGCTTGTCGAACTCGTCGGCGACATCGGCCACCGACAGGCGCCATAGCCGGGCTACGAGGGTATCGGATGCTTGGTTCATCATTGCAGCAAAGAAGTTGGATTGACCGCGAAGGGGGCCAGGAGCACGATCGATTATAGGCACGATTGCATCGCGGCAGAGGCAACCCCCGACAAATTCGGGAGCACCCCCATGCTATAGTCGACACGCAGCTTTTGCCGTCGCGACGTGGAGGAGATGCCCGCATGGGACGTACGCTGTTCGAGAAGATCTGGCACCGGCATGTCATCACCGAGGGGCCAGGCGGCGATTCGCTTCTCTTCGTCGATCGCCACTATCTGCACGAGGGTTCCTTCCACGCGTTCCGCGCCCTGGAACGCGCTGGCCAGCCGGTGCGCAGCCCACGCCACTGTTTCGCCTTCGACGACCATTACGTGCCGACCGCCGATCGCCACCTCGGCATCGCCGGTGTCGCCGATGCCGAAGCGCGTGGCCTGATCGAGTACCTCGCCCGCAACGCGGCGACGCACGGCATCCGCCACTTTGCCATGGACGCCGCTCAGCAGGGGATCGTGCATGTCGCCGCGCCCGAACTGGGTCTGACGCTCCCCGGGCTCGTCCTCAACTGCGGCGATTCGCATACCTCGACGCACGGTGCATTCGGCACACTCGCTTTCGGCATCGGCGCCTCGCAGGTCAAGCAGGTGCTCGCCACGCAGTGCATCTGGCAGAAGAAGCCCCGCAGCATGCGGGTGACCATCGACGGCACGCTGGGCGCAGGCGTCACGGCAAAGGACGTGATCCTCGCCGTCATCGCGAAAATCGGCATCGGCGGCGCCCAGGGGCACGTCGTCGAGTACGCGGGCGCGGCAGTGCGTGCACTGTCCATGGAAGCGCGCATGACGATGTGCAACATGTCGATCGAAGCCGGTGCCCGGGCGGGCATGGTTGCGCCGGACGACACGACGTTTCGATACCTTGCAGGGCGGCCGTATTCGCCTTCGGGCGCAACCTGGGATCAGGCCTTGGCATACTGGCGCACCTTGCCGAGCGACGCGGATGCGACATTCGATCGAGATGTCGCCCTGGACGGCAGTGCGCTCGAACCCATGGTCACCTGGGGGACCAATCCCGAGGAGGGTGTCGCCGTGAGCGCGACCGTGCCGGATCCGGCGATGCAATCCGATCCTGCGCGGCGCGAACGCATGGAAGCCTCGTTGCGCTACATGGGGCTCACGCCGGGGACGCGCATGACCGACATCGCGGTCGATCGCGTCTTCATCGGCTCGTGCACCAACGGCCGGCTGGAGGATCTGCGCGCCGCGGCGGCGATTGCCAAAGGGCGCAAGGCGAAGGTGCCGACCCTGGTGTCGCCGGGATCGCGCACGGTGAAGGCGGCTGCCGAAGCCGAAGGGCTCGACCAGATCTTTCGCGAAGCCGGTTTCGACTGGCGCGACGCCGGCTGCTCGATGTGCGTCGGCATGAACGGGGACCAAGTGCCCGCCGGCATGCGCAGCGCTTCGACTTCGAACCGCAATTTCGAAGGCCGCCAGGGCAAGAACGCTCGAACGCATCTCGTGGGGCCCGCCATGGCCGCGGCCGCTGCGGTGACCGGACGCATCACCGACGTTCGCAGCTTGTAGAAGGACAAGAGCGCATGGAACCCTTCACGAAACTGACCGCCACTGCGGCACCGATCGACATCCTCAACTGCGATACCGATCGCATCATTCCCGCGCGCTTCCTGCGCAAGCCGCGCGAGCCGGGCTTCGAGCGCTGGCTCTTTCACGACATACGCTTCGATGCCGAGGGCAACGAGCGCCCGGAGTTCATCCTCAACCAGCCGGCATATCGGAACGCGCGCATCCTCGTGGCCGATGCGAACTACGGCTGCGGTTCGTCGCGCGAAGCTGCCGTATACGTCATGTACGACTACGGCATCCGCAGCGTGATCGCGCCCTCGTTCGGCGACATCCACTATGGCAACGCCTTGCAGAACGGTTTCCTGCCGATCGTGCTGACGCACGAGGAATGTCAGCGCCTGCGCTCGCAACTGCACGAAAAACCCGGTGCTGAAATCAGCGTCGACCTGCCCGCGCAAACGGTGACTGGTCCCGACGGCATCGTGTACCGGTTCGAAATCGATCCGGCCGCGAAGGAGCGGCTCGTCAAGGGTCTCGATGACGTAGGCCTGGTGCTGCAGCACATCGAGCGCATCGAGGGCTTCGAGGAGCGGTATTTCGAGGAGCAGCCTTGGGCGAAAGTGTGACTCGATGCTGGGCAATGAGCCCGTATCCGTTCGCGAGGCCGAATGCTCAGTGCGCAGATCTCGCGGGCCAGGAATTCGAGTGCGCCGGCACTCACCACCCGATCCACTGACATAACCCGCGCCCCATCACCCACGCGAGGTCGTCGCCCTTCAGCCACGGGATCTCCTGCGTGAACATCGTGACGCCCTGGCGATAGCTGCACGGCAGGCGTGACAGATCGGTGCCCCAGAAGGTGCGCTGGGGACCAAAGGCATCGAACACCTGCCGGATGTACTCGTGGGTGTACCGGTATGGATAAGGGTCCGTCGTATAGCCGGGAAAGCAGCTCACCTTCGCCGCCACGTTCGGGCGCTTCGCGATGGCAAGCATCTTGTCGAAGTCCCTGAACGCTTCGTGGTCGCGTTTGCTGCTGTCGAGCGCGCAGTGATCCATCACGAGCTTCAAGGCCGGATACCGCGCAGCCACGTCGTCGATCAGATGCACCGTCGCGTGCTTCACGAGGACGAATATCGGCAGCCCCTGCCGCTCGCATTCGGCCCAGACCCAATCCATTCGACCTTCGGTCAGGATCGGTTCGGAGAACGGGCGATGCAGCGAGAAGCGCAGCCCGAGCATGCCTTGAGAGCGCCAGCGCTGGAGTTTCTCCTGCGCGTCGGCAGCGTCCGGGTCGAGACGGCCCATCACGGCGAACCTTTCGGGGTGGGCACGCGCGGCGGCAATCGCCAGATCGTTGCGCTCTCCCTCCCAGGAAGGCGGCACGAGCACGGCGCGATCGACGCTCGCTTCGTTCATCTCCCGCAGCAGTTCATCGGGGCCGAGCGGCTGCGGCCGATGCGCCTTGTGCCGACCCGGGGGCCACGGGCGCTCCGGCGTGTCCGCGGCCCAAACGTGCACCTGTGCATCGGCGATCAGCATCGTGTTCTCCTTCCCTCATGCCAGAACATCTCGCTCGACACGGCGAGCTCCAGGCGATAATAGCTGCAAGCACCGTGAGCGGGATCGCGTTGTCATGAAATCCCGTCGCACACTCCGAGAACGACAATGACACCCGCGGCGTTTGGCGCAGGAGAAGGACTGACATGCACGACAAGATCGCATTCGTGGGCGGCGGCAACATGGCAAGTGCCCTGATCGGTGGGCTTATTGGGAACGGCGTGCCTGCAGCCTCGCTCAGCGCCGTGGACATCGCGGCCGAACAGCGCGAACGCCTCACCGCGAAATTCGGCATCAAGGTTTCCGCAGGTGCAGCCGATATCGCAGTCGAGGCCGATACGATCGTCCTCGCGGTCAAGCCGCAGAGCATGCACGAGGTGGCGAAAAGCATCGCGCCGTTGCTGCGACAGCAGCTCGTCGTGACGATCGCCGCCGGCATACGCACTTCGGATCTCGCCCGCTGGCTCGGCAACTACTCGCGCATCGTGCGCGTCATGCCGAACACCCCGGCACTGATTGGCGCCGGCGTGTCCGGGCTTTATGCCTGCCCGGAGGTGAGTGCTGCCGAGCGGGCGCGAGCCGAAACCATTCTGCAGGCCGTGGGGACATCGATCTGGGTCGACCGGGAGGATCTGATCGATGCCGTCACCGCCGTCTCGGGCAGCGGGCCGGCCTATGTGTTCTATTTCATCGAAGCCGTGAGAAAGGCTGCGCTGGAGATGGGCTTCTCGTCGGCGGATGCACAAAAGCTCGTGATGGGTACGTTCGATGGCGCCGTGCGGCTGGCGCAGACAAGCGACGAAGATGTGGCCCTACTGCGGCAACGGGTGACTTCCAAGGGCGGGACCACCGAGCGCGCGCTCGCGGCAATGGAGAGCGGCGGCGTGGGCAACGGCATCGTAAGTGCGGTACATGCCGCGATGACGCGTGCCGGCGAGCTGGGCGACGAACTCGGAAAGGCGGAATAAATGTTTGCGCAAGCCGCAAGCTTCCTCGCCGAAGTGGTGATCGGGCTATTCTCCCTCGCCCTGCTGTTGCGCTTTTTCCTGCAGCTGGTACGTGCGCCGTTTCGCAATCCCGTTTCGCAGTTCGTCGCGGCACTTACCGACTTCATGGTGAAGCCGGCCCGCCGATTCATCCCGGGCCTGTGGGGAATAGACCTTGCCACGCTCGTCCTGGCCTGGTTGTGCGAAGTCCTGCTGCTCGTCGTGCTGCTCGCCATTCGCGGCGTCGAGCCCGGCGCACTCGGGGCAACGGCATTCATGGGCATCCTCGTGCTGGGACTGATCAAGCTGCTCAAGACGAGCGTCTACATCGTGATGGTCGCTCTCTTCGTGCAGGCCATCATGTCCTGGTTCGGCACCTACAGCCCGCTCGCCCCGATCCTCAACGCCCTCACCCAACCCCTGCTCGGCCCACTGCAAAAGCGCATGCCCCTCATCGGCAACGTGGATTTGTCGCCCCTGGTACTCATCGTAATCCTGCAGCTGGTACTGATGGTGCCGATTGCCTGGCTCGAGATGACCGTCACGAGGCTTTTTTGACCGCTGCGGCGGATCGCAACACGCAGATGTCCGGGCCGCTGCCCCCGTGGGCAAAACCCGGAACAGGCGGACAAACCGTCGTGCTGACCCTGCACATCCAGCCCGGCGCATCGAAAATCGGCCCCGCCGGACGTCATGGCAGCGCATTGAAGCTGCGGATATCGGCCCCTGCTGCCGATAACAAGGCGAACGAGGCTTTGATCGAGTATCTGCGCGACGCTTTCGGACTGCCGAAGACCAGCGTGCGGATCACCCGTGGCGCGCATTCGCGCCAAAAGGTCGTCGAAATCGATGCGCTCCCGGCGAGGCTGGTGGCGCAGCTTTGCGCATGGGATGCAGGGACACCGTCATGACCACGATGCTCGAAGAACGCATAGCCGGATTCGCACGCTGGCGCACCGCCATGGTGTCCGGCATCGAAACCTACAAGCAGTGGCTCGACTCGAACGGGATCGCGGACATCCAGCAGTCCCTGCGCATCTACGACCTCATCGAGAGCCTGAAGCACGAGCGGATGACGCTCGCCCTGCTGGCCGAATACTCTCGCGGCAAGACCGAACTGATCAACGCGCTCCTGTTCGGACAATACAAGCGCCGCATCCTGCCCTCCGACGTCGGCCGCACCACGATGTCGCCGACGGAAATCTTCCACGATCCCAACGAGCCGGCGTGCATCCGGCTGCTTCCCATCGAGACGCGTCGTCGCAGCGAAACCATCGCGGCGCTGAGGACGCGTCCGGTCGAGTGGATCAAGATCACCTTCGATCCGAACTCGGAAGACGATCTGTGCGAAGCGCTGCGCTCGCTCGTCCAGACGAAGCAGGTGCCGAAGGAGGAAGCGATTGCACTCGGCCTCTACGACGACGAGGCCATGCAGGCGGCCGGCGCAGACGCAGGCATGGTGCAGATTCCTGCGTGGCGTCACGCCCTGATCAACTACCCGCATCCGCTGCTTACGAGCGGGCTCGTCATTCTGGATACGCCGGGCCTCAACGCCCTCGGCAGCGAACCCGAATTGACGATGAGCATGATCCCGAGTGCGCATGCGGTGCTGTTCCTGCTCGCCATGGACACCGGGGTGACCCGTTCGGATCTGGAGGTGTGGCGAAAGCACGTGCAGCCCCGGGTTTCTCGCCGCCTGGCAGTGCTCAACAAGATCGACCTGCTTTGGGACGACATCAAGACCGACGACGAGATCCGTGCAAGCGTCGATCGGCAGCTCGAAGAAACCGCCCGACTCCTCGAAATCCCCAAGGCGGCCGTGCTGCCCATCTCTGCCAAGCGTGCACTGGTGGCCCGCATTCGGGGCGACGCCGACATGCTGAAAAAAAGCGGGATCGTCGACCTCGAGCGCCTGCTCGCCGACGAGATCGTTCCGGCGAAGCAGGAAATCATGCGCGCCACGGTTCAGCGCGAGATCGGCGCCATGGTAGAGGCCTCGCGACAGTCGATCGTCGCCCAGTTCAACGCAGCTCGCGCCGAGCACAAGTCCCTCGGCGAGCTGGTGGGCAAGAACCGCGATGTCGCGCAAGCCATGCTCGCGCAGCTGGAAACGGACCGCAAACACTACCTCGAAGCCGTCGACCGCTACCGCGACACCCACGAAGTGCTGTCACGGCAGGCGACTTCGTTGCTGAAGTCGCTCTCGACGCAGGCGCTGGACGAACTCGTCAACCGCGACCGCAAGTACATCGAAGGGGCCTGGTCCACTGCCGGTCTCTTCAAGAGCATGCAGGGACTCTTCAACCACTTCACGACGCAATCGAACCGGATCATCCGCTTCGTCGACGATATCCTGAGCCTGGTCGAAGAGAAGCTCGTACCGCCCCCGCTCAACATGGAGAAGCATGGCCTCGCGATGCACCGCCTGCAGCAGACGGCGGTCGAGTTCTGCCATCACCCCAAGCAGATCCTCACCGAGAAGCACTTTCTCGTGCCGAATTTCTACAACAACCTCGTCGGCGAAGCGCGCCGCATCTTCGAGATGACGCGCCTCGACATCGAAGGTTGGCTGCGCGCCTCGCTCGGCCCGCTCAATGCCGCCATCAAGGCGCACGAAACCCAGCTCAACAAGCGCGTCGAGAATCTGCGCAGCCTGCAGAACAATCTCCACTCCGTCGGCGACCGCAGCAGGCAGCTCGAACAGGAGTTGCAGGCATTGCGTGCCCAGCACGAGGTGCTGGTCGGCATCCGCACGAACCTGAGCGGCGAAGCGCCGCCTGCCCATCGCGCCACCGAAGCGCCGGCCGCTGCCTCGCCTCAGCTTGCGTCAGCCAACGAGTCTCGAGCAGGCGGGGAAGAAGCGCCCGCGCAACCTCAGCAAGCTGCATAGCGCGGCGCGCTCCGCGCAGACGCGACGACTCCGGCGTCCGCGGCATCCCCACGCGTCGATCGCTCGTCCGGGCGCTGTTTGCGGCCCCGCCCACCTGCCGTTAGAATCGCGCGGCTCGCGAGTGCCTCGTGCCGACGCCGACAGGCACTCGCTGGCGCCCCGTCTTGCAATACGATCTACCAACCTCGCGCCGTCGTCCGCAACAACACCAACGATACGAACGGCCGCGTGTCCTGGTTCGGTTCCCACTTTCGACATGCCATCCTCCTCTTCTCGACGTAGATTGCCGTGAGACGACACCATCGCCAGAAGCGTCGGCCGGAGCCGTCATCGCCGTCGTCATCTACTACGTCGGACGAGACGTTCCGGCTCACGTACGCAACGCTGGCCGATCCGCCGCCCGAGGTGCACGCGCGCCTGGACGCCGCGATCACCGATATCCGCAGCAACCTCGGCGCGGAACATGCGATGCTGATCGCCGGCCAGGACGCCCGCGCCGACGGCCAGTTCGAATCCCGCAGCCCCATCGACACGGATCTGCTGATCGGACGCTTTCAGGACGGCACCGCGGACGACGTCGATGCCGCAGTTCGGGCCGCCCAGACGGCGGGGCCTGCATGGGCCAGAACGCCATGGCCCCGCCGCGTCGATATCCTGATGCGCGCAGCCGGCATCCTTGAGGCGAGTGCGTTTCACCTCGCTGCTGTGGCGATTCTCGAAATCGGCAAATCGCGTATCGACGCGTTGACCGAGATTCAGCAGACCGCCGATCTGATCCGCTGGTACTGTCGCGAGATGCAGGATCACCACGGCTACGTGCGGGATCTGCCCAAGGACCCGATCAACGGCTTCGTCAGTCGCAATCGCTCGATCCTCAAACCCTACGGTGTCTGGGCCGTGATCGCGCCCTTCAATCAGCCCTTTCTGGCAGGCGGAGGTCCGGTCGCCGCCGCCCTGGTCGCCGGCAACAGCGTCGTGTACAAATCGGCGACCGCGAGCTCCTGGTGCGGCTGGCTGCTGGCGCAATGTCTGCGCGAAGCGGGCGTGCCTCCCGGCGTATTCAATTTCGTGACGGGCAGCGGCGAACGTCTCGGCGATCCCTTGATGCGTCATCCCGGCATCGCGGGCATCACGTTCGGCGGCACCCATGACGTGGGAATGAAGATCGTCCGGGCATTCGCGGCGCACAAGTATCCGCGGCCCTGCATCGCTGAAATGGGCGGCAAGAATGCCGTCATCGTCAGCCGCAATGCCGATGTCGATCGCGCCGCACTCGGTATCGTTCGTTCAGCCTATGCGCTTCAGGGCCAGCACTGCGGAGCATGCTCGCGAGTGTTGGTGGAGCGCGTGCTCACCGATCAGCTGGTCGACAGAATGCTCGCCCACGTGCGCGACCTGAAGCTCGGCAACCCTGCCGAGCGCGGCATATCGATGGGGCCGGTCATCAACCGTTCGGCCTACGAGCGATATCTGCGCCTCAGCTCGGAACTCGCCATCGAAGGACAACTGCTGCACGGTGGTCGCACCCTCAATGAGGGCGATCTGCTGCGCGGCTATTTTTGCGAGCCGACAATCGCGCAACTGGGCACCGGGCATCCGCTCTGGCGCGATGAACTGATGCTGCCCATCCTGCTCATCTCGCCGATCGGCAGCCTGGAAGAAGCCCTGGAGGTCGCCAACGCAGTCGACTACGGGCTCACCGCCGGCTTCTACGGCACCCGGGAAGAGGCCGAGTGGTTTCTCGAATACATCCATGCAGGCACGGCGTATTGCAATCGCCCGCAAGGCGCAACCACGGGGACATGGCCGGGCTACCAGGCCTTCGGCGGATGGAAAGCTTCCGGCTCGACCGGCAAGGGCAGCGGATCCGCCTACTATCTTCAGCAGTACATGCGCGAGCAGTCGCAGACACTCGTCGACTGATCGACCGATCCATGAACGACGAGCGAACGGCCTTGCCCGGAGAAGCATTCGACGACGTCCTGACCAAACCGATCGTTCGCCGGACGATGCAGGCGATGCTCGATCGGATGGGTTTCGCCCGCGCCGACTCGGAGTCAGTACGCCGAGCTTGAGTGACCCGCTGAGCGGCCGGTGGCCGCTACATCAGGATCACGTCGTACTGCTCCTGCGAGTACTGACTTTCCACCTGCAGGGAGATCGGCTTGCGGATGAACTCTTCGAGCATCGCCAGATGCTGGGATTCGTCGTCCAGGAACCGGTCGATCACCGCCTGTGACGCGAGGATCCGAAACTCGCGCGCATTGAACTGGCGGGACTCGCGCATGATGTCGCGCAGGATCTGATAGCACACGGTCTGCGCCGTCTTGAGTTCTCCCCGCCCCTGGCACACCGCACACGGCTCGCACAGTACATGGGCCAGACTCTCGCGCGTGCGCTTTCGCGTCATCTCGACGAGCCCGAGCTGCGTAAAGCCGTTGACTGTCATGCGCACCCGATCGCGCGCCAGCGCCTTGCGCAGTTCGCCAAGAACGGCATTGCGATGCTCCTCGCTTTCCATGTCGATGAAGTCGAGGATGATGATCCCGCCGAGGTTGCGCAGCCTAAGCTGTCTTGCGATGACCTGGGCAGCTTCCAGGTTCGTCTTGAAAATGGTGTCGTCGAAACTGCGGCCGCCGACGAAGGCGCCCGTGTTGACGTCGATGGTGGTCAGCGCCTCGGTCTGGTCGATGATGAGATAGCCGCCCGACTTGAGTTCGACGCGCCGGGCAAGTGCACGCTCGATTTCATCTTCGACGCTGTAGAGATCGAACAACGGCCGCTCGCCCATGTAGTGCTGTACGCGCGCTGCGACGTTCGGTATGTAGTCTTGCGCGAATCCGAGCACCTTGCGATAGGTCTCGCGCGAGTCGATCAGCACGCGCCCAGTGTCATCATGGACCATGTCGCGCAGGACGCGCAGGCTGAGATTGAGATCCTGATAAAGCAGGCAGGGCGCAGATGCCGTCTTCGCCTTCGCTTCGATGCCGGCCCAGACCTTGCGCAGGTAGTCCACATCGAAGCCCAACTCCCGCTCCGATGCGCTCTCGGCCACGGTGCGTACGATGAAGCCGCCGCTCTGGCCTTCGGGGAGCAGATGGGCGAGCTTTTCGCGCAGCACCGCGCGCTCGGTTTCATCGCCGATGCGCTGGGAGATGCCGATATGCGATTCCTGCGGCAAGTAGACGACCAGCCGCCCGGCCACGCTGATCTGCGTCGACAACCGCGCGCCCTTGGTGCCGATGGGATCCTTCACCACCTGCACCATGATGCTCTGGCCCTCGCTCAGCATGCGCTCGATGGGGCGAATGCCATCGTGATTGCGTGCCTCCCAGATATCGGCCACGTGCAGGAAGGCCGCGCGCTCGCAACCGATGTCGATGAATGCGGACTGCATGCCGGGCAGCACGCGAGCAACCCGACCCATGTACACGTTGCCCACGAGACCGAGTGCCGACGATCGCTCGACGTGCAGCTCCTGCACGACCGCCTGCTGCATGATGGCCACCCGGGTCTCCTGCGGGGTGATGTTGACGAGAATGTCCTCGCTCACAGGGCCACCCCGAAGGCATCGAGCAATTCGACCGTCTCGTACAACGGGAGCCCCATGACCCCGGTGTAGCTGCCTGAGAGTTGACGCACGAACGCACCTGCACGCCCTTGAATGCCATAGGCGCCGGCCTTGTCGAGCGGTTCGCCGGTCGCGACGTACTGACGCAGTCGGGCGCTGGAGATCGGAGCGAACTCGACGGTCGTCACGGACAAGCGGGTTTCCAGGCGCTCGTGCCGCATGACCGCAATGGCCGTCAACACCTCATGACTGCGGCCCGAGAGATCGGTCAGCATCGAGAGCGCCTCGACATGATCGGCTGGTTTGCCGAGGATGCGCCCGTCGAGCACCACGGTGGTATCGGCGCAGAGCACCGGATAGTCGGGCAAGCGGCGCTGCTGCAGACGCAGTCCCGCGGCCGCGGCCTTGATGCGTGCCATGCGCAGCACGTAGTCGCGGGGATCCTCGCCGGGCTGCGGGGTTTCGTCGACGTCCACGCCGCGCCGCACGTCCTCGCGGTACAGCAGCACCTCGAAGGGAATGTTGGCCTGCTTGAGCAGTTCGCGCCGTCGCGGGCTGCGCGACGCGAGATAGATGCGTCTCAAGGTTGCGTTCATGCGCGATGGTAGGGATGGCCGCTCAGTATGGTATGGGCCCGATAGATCTGTTCGGCCAGCATCACGCGAGCCATGCCATGGGGCAGCGTCATCCTGGACAAGGATAGAAGCATGGCTGCGGACGACTTCAGTTCGGGCGCAAGACCGTCGGCACCGCCGATCAGGAAGGCGACATCGTCGCCGTCACCGCGCCAGCGATCGAACTCTACGGCAAACTGCTCGCTGCTCAAAGCGCGACCGCGCTCGTCGAGCGCCACGACACGACAACCGCGGGGAAGCACGGTCCGGATGCGCTGACATTCGAGCGCCATCGCACGTTCCACTGTGACGGCGCCGGTACGCTTCTCGGCTCTCACCTCGACGAGATCCATCCGGAATTCGCGCGGCATGCGTGCCCGGTAATCCTCGAACGCATCGACGACCCATTGCGGCATGCGCGTTCCCACGGCCACCACCAGTGCACGCATCGCTCCCCGCGCTTCGACCCGCAGTTCAAAAAGAAAGAACGGCAGCCACCGCAAGGCCGCCGCACACCGTTCATCAGACCTCTGCCTGCGCCTCGTCGGCTGCCTTCGTGCGACTCTTGCGGGCCGGCCGCGCCGTCCACAATTCCTCGAGATTGTAGTGGGCGCGCACCGTCGGCAACATCACGTGGACGACCACCGTTCCAAGGTCGATCAACACCCACTCGCCGGTCTGCTGGCCTTCGACGCCACTGACCTTGGCGCCCTTCTCTCTCAGCTTGCTCTGCACATTGTCCGCCATGGCTTTCACCTGGCGGGTGGAGTCCCCCGTCGCGATGATCACGCGATCGAAGAGCGCAGTAAGTTTGACCACGTTCAGCACGACGATGTCGCGCCCCTTGATGTCTTCCAGCGCTTCGACGGCGCCCTTGACGATTCGATCGACTCTCATTGATGTCCGTAGAGGTGATGTGAAGCAATATAATCGACCACCGCATCCGGCAGCAAATACCGAACGCTTGCGCGTCGCGACAATCGGTCCCGCACGTCGGTGGCAGAGATCTCCAGCAGCGGAATGTCGAGCCGGGCGATGCGCCCCGCGGATTCCCCGCCGAGCAGCGCGGCTTCAACCCGGCGCCGGCGCCATTCGTCGACGAGTGCCGGCACCTCGGCAGTCCTGGCGTCCAGGTCGTAGCCCGGCCGCGTCGCCACCAGGACATGCGCAAGCTCGAAAAGATGCAGCCAGCGGTGCCAACGCGGCAGCCGCAGGAACGCGTCGGCGCCCAGGATGATCGTCAATGCAGTCTGCGTACCCACCTCGGCGCGAAGTTCGAGCAGCGTATCGACGGTATAGCTCATGCCTTCGCGCTTCAACTCGCGATCGTCGACGCTCAGGCGCGGATTGCCGCGCACTGCGAGCCGCGTCATTTCGAGACGATGTGCTGCGGGCGTAGCGGGCACATCCCGAAGATTGGGCAGTGCGGCAGGGATCAGCAGGACGCGACCGAAGCCGCACACATCGGCCGCCTCTTCCGCAAGCCGCAGGTGCCCGTGATGCACGGGATCGAAGGTACCGCCGAGCACGCCCAGCGACGATGCGGGCGCGTCGCTCATCGAGCGCGCGACTCGAATTGCCGTCGCGTCACAGCACCAGCCGGCGAATGTCGGACAACACGCCGTTCAGGTACGTGATGAACCGTGCCCCCTGGGCACCATCGATCACGCGGTGATCGTAAGACAGCGACAACGGCAGCATCAGGCGCGGCTCGAACCGGCCCTCGACATGGACCGGACGCATCACGGACTTCGACACCCCGAGAATCGCCACTTCGGGCGCGTTGATGATGGGCGTGAACGACGTGCCCCCGATGCCGCCCAAACTGGATATCGAGAAGCTGCCGCCCTGCATGTCGGCCGGCGAGAGCTTCCTGTCGCGGGCCTTGGCACTGATCTGCGCCAGCTCCTTGGCAAGCTGCATCACACCCTTGGCATCCGCGTCGCGAATGACGGGCACGACCAGCCCGTCCGGCGTATCGACCGCCACGCCGATGTGGAAGTACTTTTTCAGCACCAGCGTCGTGCCATCGGCAGACAGCGAGGCGTTGAACTCGGGAAACGCCTTCAATGCCGCGACGACGGCCTTCATGATGAAGGCCAGCGGCGTCAAGCGCACATCCTGTTTGCGCGCCGCTTCGCCCTGCGCCCTGCGAAATGCTTCGAGTTCGGTGATGTCCGCTTCGTCATGCTGGGTGACGTGAGGGATCATGACCCAATTGCGATGCAGATTCGCGCCCGAGAGTTTCCTGATTCGCGAAAGTGCCACGCTTTCGGTCTCGCCGAACTTGGCGAAGTCGACCTGCGGCCACGGCAACAGGCCAAGCGCCGCGCCGCCGCCCGGGCCGCCTGCCGAAGCGACCTGCGGCGTGCCCATTGCCTGCTTCACATAGGCCTGGACGTCTTCCTTCAGGATGCGCGCCTTGGGACCACTGCCCTGAACGCGGCCCAGGTCGACCCCCAGCTCGCGTGCGAACCGTCGCACGGCCGGGCTCGCATGCGCCGACTCGAAGCCGGCCTCGTCGACCGGAGGCATCGAAGCCAGATGACGCTCGCCGGGGCCTGTGGTCGATGGCGCCTCGTCCGCCGGCGCCTTGGGCTCATCAGGGGTCGGGGCTGGCGTCGGAGTCGCGGCAGCCGGCGCTGGCGCACTGGCAGGCTGCGGCGCGCTGCTTTCGGCCCCACCGGCCGACTCGAGCAACAGCACCACGGTACCTTGCGATACCTTGTCCCCGACCTTCACCCTGAGCTCCTTGACGACGCCGCCGCTCGGCGCGGGGACTTCCATGGTCGCTTTCTCGGATTCGAGGGTCAGCAGCGGATCTTCGGCCTTGATCGTATCGCCCGGGCCCACCAGCACCTCGATCACGGGAATGTCATTGAAGTCCCCGAGGTCGGGCACCTTCACTTCGATGGTTTCGCTCATGTTGGCTCTGCTGTCCTGAGTGTCTCGATCCGTCGCTGCGACGTGCTTCGCGGGATTCGCCGGCAGGGGCCAGGCCCGCGCCGGCGAATCGATGAGGTCACACCTTCGCGGGATTCGGCGCTTCCGGGTTGATGCCGTACTTCTGAATGGCTTCCGCAACCTTCTTCGGCGCGACGGACTCGGTCGTGTCGGCCAGTGCCTTCAGCGCGGCGACCGCGACGTGATGGCGGTCCACTTCGAAGAACTGGCGCAATTTCTCGCGGGTGTCCGACCGGCCGAAGCCGTCGGTGCCCAACACGGTAAAGTGGCTGTGCACGAAAGGTCGTATCTGATCGGCGTAGGCCTTCATGTAATCGGTCGAGGCGATGACCGGACCCTGGCGCCCCTTCAGACACTGCTCGACATGCGACAGCCGAGGCTCCGCTTCGGGGTGCAGCCGATTCCAGCGCTCGACTTCGAGGCCATCGCGCCGCAACTCGTTGAAGCTCGTGCAACTCCAGATGTCTGCGGCCACACCGTAGTCGCGCTCGAGCAGTTCGGCCCCGGCGATCACTTCGCGCAGGATCGTTCCCGACCCCATCAGCTGCACACGCGGTGCGCTCATGGACTTGGCCTTGCCCTCGCGAAGCAGGTACATGCCCTTGAGGATGTTCTGCTCCGCACCCTGCGGCATTGCCGGATGGGCGTAGTTCTCGTTCATCACCGTGATGTAGTAGTAGACATCCTCCTGTTCGGCATACATGCGCCGCATGCCGTCCTGGATGATCACCGCCACTTCGTAGGCGAACGTCGGATCGTACGAAATGCAGTTCGGCACGGTGGCCGCCATCAGATGGCTGTGTCCGTCCTCGTGCTGCAGGCCCTCGCCGTTCAGTGTGGTGCGCCCTGCAGTACCCCCGAGGAGGAAGCCGCGTGCTCGCATGTCGCCCGCGGCCCAGCAAAGATCGCCGACACGCTGGAAGCCGAACATCGAGTAGAAGATGTAGAACGGGACCATCTGCACGCCGTGGGTGCTGTAGGCGGTTGCCGCTGCAATCCACGACGACATTGCACCGGCTTCGTTGATGCCTTCCTGCAGAATCTGCCCGGACTGATCCTCCTTGTAGAACATGAGCTGCGAGGCATCCTGCGGGGTGTAGAGCTGCCCCACGTGGGAGTAGATGCCGAGCTGCCGGAACATGCCTTCCATGCCGAACGTGCGCGATTCGTCCGGCACGATGGGCACGACCTGCTTGCCGATCTTCTTGTCGCGTACCAGCGTCGAGAGGATGCGCACGAAGGCCATCGTCGTCGACATCTCGCGGTCATCGCCAGTCGCCTTCAACAGCGATTCGAAGGCCGACAGCGGCGGCACTTCCAGCGGTGCGGCCTTGCGTCGTCGCGAAGGCAGTACGCCCCCCAGCGCGTCGCGGCGCTGGATGAGATACTTGTATTCAGCGCTGTTCTCGTCGAATTTCAGATACGGCACTTCGTCGAGCTTCTCGTCCGGCACCGGGACGCCGAAGCGGTCACGGAACGCACGCATCGACGACGTGCCCATCTTCTTCTGCTGATGGGTGATGTTCTGCGACTCGCCCGACTCGCCCATGCCATAGCCCTTGATGGTCTTCGCAAGGATCACGGTGGGCTGACCCGAATGCTTCATCGCCGCCGCATAGGCGGCATACATCTTGTGCGGATCGTGGCCGCCCCGGTTCAGACGCCAGATGTCGTCATCGGTCATCGTCGCGACCATCTCGGCGAGTTCGGGATACTTGCCGAAGAAGTGCTTGCGCACATACGCGCCGTCCTTCGACTTGAATGTCTGGTACTCGCCGTCGACGCACTCCTCCATGCGCTTCAAGAGGATGCCTTTCGTATCGCGCATGAAAAGAGGATCCCAGTAAGAGCCCCAGATCACCTTGATCACGTTCCAGCCGGCGCCGCGAAAATCGGATTCGAGTTCCTGGATGATCTTGCCGTTGCCGCGCACCGGGCCGTCGAGCCGCTGCAGGTTGCAGTTGATGACGAAGACGAGGTTGTCGAGCTTTTCGCGACCGGCCAGGGAAATGGCACCGAGGGATTCAGGCTCGTCCATCTCGCCGTCGCCCATGAAGGCCCAGACCTTGCGGCCCTGGTTCTCGGTGATGCCGCGATCCTTCAGGTAGCGCATGAAGCGCGCCTGGTAGATCGCCATCAGGGGGCCGAGGCCCATCGAGACGGTCGGAAACTGCCAGAAATCCGGCATGAGCCAGGGATGCGGGTACGAAGACAAGCCCTTGCCGTCGACTTCCTGACGGAAGTTGTCGAGCTGATCTTCGGTGAGCAGGCCGAGCAGGTAGGCGCGGGCATACACGCCGGGCGCCGAGTGCCCCTGGAAAAAAACGATGTCGCCGCGGAAGTTCTCGTTCGGCCCGCGCCAGAAGTGATTGAAGCCGACGTCGTAGAGCGTGGCCGCCGACGCGAAACTTGCAATGTGGCCGCCGACGTTCGTATCGCGATTGGCGCGCACGACCATCGCCATGGCATTCCAGCGCACGTAGGCGCGAATGCGATCTTCGAGTTCGTGATCACCCGGGGAGCGTTCCTCCAGACCCGTCGGGATCGTGTTCATGTAGGCCGTCGTGGCCTTGTACGGCAGATTCGCCCCGGCACGGCGCGCACGTTCGATCAGCCGCTCCAGCAGGAAGTGCGCGCGCTCGACGCCTTCGACCTTGAGCACGGCATCCAGGGCTTCGAGCCACTCCTGGGTTTCCTGGGGATCGACGTCCGGCTGCAGATCCTTCATGTCCATGACGCATCCTCATTCGATGGCGCGCCGTTGAACTCGTCACGCGCCGATTGGAGTCGACAAATTATAGCCTGTGGACTTCCGCAGCCGCCCCGCCATGGCGCGGGTGCCTTGGCCCACCGGGATGCTGCAATGCGGAAGCCGTGCGCGCATCAGCTGCCGCTACGCAGGCGAGCGTTGCTGCCGGGCACGCACGTGACCAAGTAGGGTCAGGGCCGCACCCACATCGAGTGCAATTCCCACGCCCACCAGGCTCCAGGCCGTCGTCGGATCCGTGAGGGCAGGCACGGCCTTCACGACATCCGGCGCGAACAGCCCGATGAGGCCCGCCGCAATGAACAACCCACCCATTACATTGACGGCCACGGCCCCCAGGGGCAGGCCCGCGCCTTTCGATGCTGCATTTGCATTCATCATCGCCCTACTCCTTGCCGACGGAAAGAACCGGTTGCGCCTCGCTGTCGGAGACAAGCACCGTCATGAGGCTCGTCACCAACCGCACGCGATCGGTATCGTTCAGATGGACGATGTTCTCGTCCTTCAATCGATCGAGGCCGAGCTTCACCATGCTCACCGCACCCTCGACGATATGCGTGCGCGCCGCGACCACGGCCTGGGCCTGCTGCCGACGCAGCATCGCACTGGCGATCTCGGCGGCGTAAGCGAGATGGGAGATTCGAGCCTCGAGAATCTCCAACCCGGCGAGCCCCACGTGCTCCTGGATCGTCTCGGTCAGCGTCTTCGCGACGGCATCGAGATCACCTCGCAGCGACTGACGCCCGTCGTCGTCGCCGTCGTACCATCGCGTGCTGACGACCTGACGCACCGCCGATTCGCTCTGCATGGTCACGTACGCCACGTAATCCTCGACGTCGAACGTCGCCCGGGCGGAGTCCATCACCCGCCAGACGATCACCGCCGCCACTTCGATCGGATTGCCGGCCCGGTCGTTAACCTTCAGGGTCGGCGTATTGAGATTGTTCGCCCGCAGGGAGATGCGGCGCTGCTTGCAGAGCGGGTTGTAATAGAAGAAGCCGTCGCCGCGGATCGTCCCGGCGTAGCGGCCGAAGAATGTCAGCACCGACGCGAGGTTCGGCTCCAGCACGGCAAACCCCTTGCTCAGGAACATCAGCAGGGGAATCGCCAGGATCGAAGACAGCGGCAAGGCGCCGCGCTGGTACACGATACTGGTGCCTAGGCTCCACAGGGCCCACGCCATCGCGCCGATCCAAAGGACGAGCGCGACCCAACCCGATAAACAGAGGGCCTCGCGTTCCTCGACTTCCGTCATCATCGCTCCCCTTCTTGTCTGTTGCGAATCCCATCCGCGTCAGAGCGGTAACGCCGCAATCGTCGAAGGCTTTAGCGATTCGGCACGCGGGGACGATCTGAGCGAAGCCTGGGACGCTCGTCGTGCCCGACGCATCGGCGAACGGGCAAACGCCTCAGCGACCCACGAACTTCGCGGGGCGCTTTTCCAGGAACGCCTTCATGCCCTCTTTCTGATCCTCCGTGGCGCAGCACAGACCAAACGCATACGCCTCCTGCTGGCAGGCATTGGCGAGATCGAGATCCTGGCCGCGCTGCACGATCTGCTTGGTCAGGCGCACCGCCACCGGCCCCTTGGAAGCGATCGAGCGTGCGATCTCGAGCCCTTTCTCCAGGATCTGCTCGGGGGCCACGACCTGATTCACCAGTCCGATGCGCAGGGCTTCGTCGGCCTTGACCATGCGACCGGTGACGAGCAGATCCATCGCCATCGCGCGGCCGACCAGTCGTGTGAGGCGTTGCGTACCGCCGAATCCGGCGACGACCCCGAGATTGACCTCCGGCTGACCGAACATGGCTCGCTCGGACGCGACGATCCAGTCGCAAGCCATCGCAAGCTCGCAGCCGCCGCCCAGCGCATAGCCGTTGACCAGCGCCACGACGGGCACCGGCAGCATCTCCAAGGCGCGAAAGGTCCGGTTGCCCCGCTCGGAGAAGGCTTGCGCCTGCGCCGAATCGAAGTTCTGCATCTGCGAAATGTCCGCTCCGGCGACGAACGCCTTTTCGCCTGCGCCCGTCACCAGCAGTGCGCGCGCGCCGCTGTCCCCGCCGACCTCAGCGACTGCCGCAGCGATTTCATCCAGTGTGTCGGCATTGAGCGCGTTGAGCGATTTGGGCCGGTTGATCGTGAGCAGATAGATGCCGGGTTCGGGGGTGGCGAGGGTGAGATTGGTGTACATGCGTGACTCCGTGTTTTGCTGCGCGTGAAATGTGCAAAGGTGAACAGTGAAGGGTAACCGGTGAAGCCGGTCGCAAATATCGTTGCGACTGCAAAGTGTGGCGCGCCGCGGTGTGCTTCACACTTCACTCTTCACCGTTCACGACGCAGTCAACGCGCCGCCATCCGGATCGCCCCATCCAGTCGGATCGTCTCGCCGTTCAGCATCTGGTTCTCGACGATGTGCTTCACCAGCGCGGCATACTCGTCCGGACGACCGAGGCGCGAGGGAAACGGGATCTGGGCAGCCAGCGAATCCTTCAGCGCATCGTCGAATCCGCCCACCATCGCCGTATCGAAAATTCCCGGCGCGATGGTGACGATGCGGATGCCCGAGCGGGCGAGTTCGCGCGCGATCGGGAGGGTCATGCCGGCGATGCCGGCTTTCGACGCCGCATAGGCGGCCTGCCCGACCTGACCGTCGAACGCGGCCACCGAGGCGGTACACACGATCACGCCGCGCTCGCCGCTTTCGCCCGGCTCGTTCTTCGCCATTGCCGCGGCAACGAGCCGGATCACGTTGAACGTCCCGATCAGGTTCACTTCGATCACACGCCTGAAGGCATCGAGCCGATGCGGCCCGTCGCGACCAAGGACGCGCTCACCAAGCACGATGCCGGCACAATTGATCAGCCCGTCGACTCGACCGAACGTGCTCACGGCGCAGTCGACCGCAGCTTGCACCTGCGCTTCCTGAGTCACGTCGACCGGCACGAAGCGCGCGCACTCGCCGAGTTCGGTAGCGAGAGCCGTACCCTGCGTCGCATTCGTGTCGGCCAGCACGACGCTGGCGCCGGCCGCAGCAAGCGCGCGCGCCGAACCCGCGCCCAGCCCGGAGGCGCCTCCGGTCACGATGAAGGTGCTGCCCTGGAGTTTCATGACGGCATCTGCTTTCCGGCTGCAAGAAACGAAGACCCGATGTTAGCCCGAAGGCAGCGAATCGTTGGTCGATTGCCGAAAACTACTCCCCGCGACCCGCAAACCCCAGGGTCTTTTCGAGGCGTCGATCGAGTTTCAGGTTGTCGTTGCGGATGCGGGCGTTGCGCCGCTCGGCGGCCGCCTGCGATGCCGCCTGAACGAGCCGCAACAGCCACGGGGATGCGCGCAATGCCAGGCCCGCGTTGGCGGCGAAACGCGTGAGCCACGGCGAATTGGTGCGGAAGAGTTCATCCTCCAGCGACACGAGCATGACGCAACTGCCCGGATCCCCCTGGCGGGCGCAGCGACCGTAGAGCTGACGATCGATCCGCGCAGACTCGTGGCATTCGGTGAGGATGACGTGCAACCCGCCGCGCGCGGACACTTCGCTCGAGATCTTGATGTCCGTGCCGCGCCCGGCCATGTTCGTCGCCACGGTAACGGCGCCCGGCAGTCCAGCCCTCGCCACGATCTCGGCCTCCTCGCGATCCTGCTTGGCATTGAGCAGCAGGTGTTCGATTCCACGCTGGGCAAGCACCGCGGACAAGGCCTCGGATGCCTGGACCGAACGTGTTCCGATGAGCACCGGGCGTCGCTGCTCGATCGCGCAGCGCTGCGCCTCGTCGGCCACCGCCTCCCACTTCTGCGCCGCCGTCGACAACAGCCTGCCTCGCCGAAAGCCGCGCCGGCTGGGTCGGTTGAGCGGCACCTTCACGACACCCAGTCGGAAGATGGACCAGATTTCAGGCGCGACCTCCATCCCGGTGCCCGTCATGCCAGCGAGGCGCAGGTAGCGTCGGAAGAGGCGCTGATAGGTGATGCGCGCAAGCGTCTCGCGCCGCGCAGTGATCTCGACGCCCTCCTTGGTCTCGATCATCTGATGCAGCCCGCGCTCCCACGAGCGATCGGCCATGATGCGGCCGGTGAACTCGTCGACGATCTGCACCTTCCCCTCCGCGACGACATAGTGCTGATCGAGGAGGAAGAGATGGATCGCCGACAGCGCCTGTCGCAAGAGTTCTTCCCGGGTGCGCTTGGAGGTCCAGACGCCTTCCTGCTGCTCGCTCCACTCGTCGAGCCAGCGCTTGCCCGACTCGCGCAGCTCGACATAGCGCTCGCGCCGATCGATCACGTAATGATCGCCTTCGATCATGGATCGTGCGAGCGTGAGTGCCTGCTCGCACATCTGGCCCTCCTTCTCGTCCTCACGCGACGCCGAGAGGATGAGCGGGGTGCGTGCTTCGTCGATGAACACGCTATCGGCCTCGTCGACGATGGCGAAGTGCAGCCCGCGCAGCACCACGCGATCGGCGATGCTGCGCCCGTCGCGCAAGCGCGCAAGCGCGATGTGCGCCGCACTTCCCGAGCTGCCCAGCGCAACACGATCGCGCAGGTAATCGAAGGCGACATCCTTGTTGGTGCAATAGGTCACGTCGCAGGCGTACGCGGCGCGGCGCAGATCCGGCGCCATCTCCTGCGTCACTACGCCGACCGTGAGCCCGAGAAAACGGTAGATCGGCCCCATCGATTCGGCGTCGCGAGCCGCGAGATATTCGTTGACCGTGATGACATGCACCGGTACGCCCGCCAACGCGGCCGTGGCCGCCGGGAGTGTGGCCGTCAATGTCTTGCCCTCGCCCGTCTCCATCTCGACGAGCCGTCCCTCCAGAATGCCCCAGCCGCCCATCAGCTGCACGTCGAAATGCCGCTGACCTACGGTGCGTCCGCCGACCTCCCGCAACAATGCGAATACTTCGCCAACCACCGGCAGATCGAAGCCGTCGCGCCGGAGCCGCCGCCGCAGATCGACCCCCAGCTCGCGCAGGCGGGCATCGGAGATCGTACGCAATGCCGCCTCGTGCGCGGCAGCGTACGGGACGATCCGTTGCAGCCGCCGCGCCGGATTGGCGAACGTCCGAACGGCAGGCTGGAGCACGCGACTCGTCAACCAGTCGGCAATGTGATCATGCCACTTGGGTTCGTGCTCCACGCGCTCGGGATAGGCTCGCGTCGCCGACAGCTCGGCATCGGCATGCAGCACGGCAGCACTAGCCCGCACGCGGGTCGCTCCGAAGCAGCAAGTGCACAGGCGTCACGGTCATCCCAGCCCTCGCAGAATGCGCCGCTCAGACATTGAATCGGGTCAGGAACAAGCGCCGCAAACCGCGATACCACTGCGTCCCGAGCGGTTCGGGCACGTGGTCGAAACGGACGTAGACCCGACCGCCGTAGAGGACCGTTGCAGGCGCATCGAGTTCGATCTCGAGCTGGAATACGCGCTGCATCGTCTTCGTGCCCTTGGGATCCCGCGGGTCGATGGGCACGGTACCGCCGCCCTCCGTCGACAAGGCCTTGCTGGGCAGTTCCTCGTTGCCGCCGGGAACCTGACGCACGATGCGCGCCTTGACGACATGCTCGACACGAGCGGCGGTCCGGATCTCGACTTCGTTCGTCGCCAGCCGTACGACGTCGACTTCGGCCTGCTGCACGATCACGCGCGCCCGCGGCTGCGCCGGCTCGATGACGTAGCCCACCATCTCGCCCTTGCGGAAATACCGTCCCGGCAGATCCGCCGGGTGCGGCACGGTGAACACGCCGGCCGACCGGCTACGGGCGATGAGATCGGCGCCACGATCGACGGCGCGCTGCAGCGCGGCCAGCTCGCGGTCGAGCGCCTCCTGGGTGATCTGCGCCTGTACCCGGTCCGTGATGAAGTGATGGGCGAACTGTGCATCGAGTTCAGCCACCTTCGCCTGCGCCACCCGGATCTCGGCATCGAGCACCGGATCGATGCTCTCGATCAGGGCTTCGTCGGGCTGCACCCGGGACCCGGGTTCGACCAGATAGCGCGTGAGAAATCCATTGGCGCGGGCGCGGACCATCTGCTGCTCCGGCAGCCAGATCACGCCTTCGGTCTGGGTACGAAACGGGACCGGCACCCAGAGAACGAATGCGACCGTGACCGCCAGTGCACCGAAACACACGCCTGCCACTCGCCGCCGATGCCGCGCCAGACGCGGACTGGTCGCCAGGTGATGCACTGTCTTGGACACGGGCACGACCGCCATGGCGATCACCGCCCAGATCGCGAGCACCACGCCGATCACGAAAAACTCGCCGGCGATGAACAGGATGATCGCGACGACGACGACGATGCGATACAGGAACGACCCGATGCCATAGAAGACGAACCACGCCTTCTCGCCCGGTGTCCCTTCGGGCTCTTCGATCTCGCGCGCTCCGAACAGGTGGCGCTCGAAAAGAAAGCCGAGGTAACGCATCGAGCGCGTCGCGAGGTTCGGAATCTCGATCAGGTCCGACAGAATGTAATAGGCGTCGTAGCGCAGCAGCGGATTGCCATTGAACAACAGGGTGGACACCCCGGCGATCAGCATGACGTTGAAGGCCACGGCCCGCACCGTGCCCGGCTCGGCCAGCATCCAGACGAAGAACGCGATGGCCGCGAGCATCAACTCGATCATCATGCCGGCGGCGCCGACGACAGCGCGCTCGTATTTGGATTTGAAGAGCGCCGAACTGGTCGCGTCGACGTAGGGCACCGGCATGAGCACGAGCAGCATCAGGCCCATGTCGTGCACTTCACCGCCGCCGGCCTTCGCAGCGATCCCGTGCCCCAGTTCGTGAAACGCCTTCAGGAGCGGAAACAGCAGCCAGATCATCAACAGGTTGTCGACGGCGAAGACCCGATCGGCCACGCCGTGCGTGAGCTCGTCCCAGTGCGGGGGCACGAGCAGCAGCGCCGGAACCACGATGGCCAGCCAGACGAGCATGCCCTTCCAGCCCCAGAACGGCCGCACGAAGGGCAGCATCCGTTCGAGCAGTCGGTCGGGATCGATCAGGGGCACCTTGATCGCCATCGGATTGCCGATGGCCCGCTTGACTCGCGCCCGGTCCTGGCGCTGCGCGCGGTCGAAGAGTTCGGCCACGTCAGGCGACACGTCGCACTGAAGCAGGTCGGACGAGTGCAGCTGGCCCAGCAGATGAATCAGTTCGTCCTGACTCGGCGCCGACTCGCCCAGGCGCTTGTTCGCCATTTCCCACAGTGCACCGACGCTGCGCTCGCCGTCCATGCCGTTCATGATGAGCCGGGCCGCAGGCGTGAATCGATGCGCGCGCCCCGACGCGGGATCCTGCAGGACGAACCAGACCTGGCCGCGGTAGCGATGTCGCTGCATGCGCGCATGCGTGCGCATGCGAGGCTTCAACTCGCTGACCCGATACCACGAAGCGCTCAGCAGCGGGCCGGTCATTGCTCGCGACAGCGCAGACGGCGGGTCGACGCGACCTTGGCGGAACCCGCGCACGCCAGGGCATGGCACACGACCATCACGGCATCCAGCTCCAGAATGCGAGGCGCACCCAGTCGATGAGCTTGTGCGTCCAGATCCAGATCAGGCGCCGCTCGCCGATGGCAACCTTGCCGACGCCTTCCATGCCGGGTCGCAGCCTTTCGCTGACAACTGCCATCTTCGCTTCGACACGGAAGTAGTTGCGGCCCTCGTCTGCCGTCGACACCGGTGTAATGCGCGCAACGGTAAAGGGCTGCCGCGCTCCCGGAATCCCGGACAGGACGAGTTCGCCCTCCTGCCCGACGGCGAGATACGTGATGTCGCGCTCGTCCACTTTCAGTATCACGCGATAGGCATCGAGCGGCGCAATCTCGAACAACACCTTGCCTTGCTCCACGGGCGTGCCGAGGAGCTGGCTCAGATCACCGCTGACGACGATGCCGTCGAACGGTGCGCTGATGCGCGAGCGGGCGAGCTTCTCGTTGATCAGCTGCAGCTGGGCCTCGGCCTGATTGACCTGAGCACCGACGACGTTCATCGTCGGCCGATCACGAGTCGCGAGCGCCTGGCGGTACTTGCGCAGGTGCTGCTCGCGTTCCGCTTCCCAGCGGGTACGCTCCAGCAGCAGCTCCTTGTCATCGAGTCGCGCGAGCAGCGCCCCGGCTTTCACGACATCGCCTGCCCGCACGAGACTTTCAGCAATGTAGCCCTCGAAGGGCGCGACGGCTGCGCGCTGGACCTCGCCCTCCACGACGGTCTTGGCCGCCACACGATGCTCGCCATCGGCAAGACTCAAGAACAACAGCACGCCCAGCACGACCGCGGCGATCAGCTTCCAGCCGGGGTGCCGCGGCCCGAAGAAGGCACGCGTCCCGGCGACGAGCCCATCCCACGCACGACGCGGTATGCCGCGCTCGTTGTCCCGCTTCAGATCGAGGACCGGCCCAAGGAGCAACCCCAGCGTTCGCACCAGTTCGAGCGTTGGCACATCGAAGACCGCGCCACGCGTGCGTTCGAGCATCAGGACGCCCCAATCCTCGCCGTGTGCATTCAGGGGCGTGGATACGATGGCGATGTCGCCCGCTTCCTGGGCCAGCGCCAGGTGCGAAGCACCGCTCAGCGCTTCGTCTCCGGGGGCGGGAAACACGAAGGTCGCCCCGAGATCCAGTGCTTCGTCCATGGCATCGCCGAGGCGACGCGCGAGACTGGACTTCGGATCGAACATGGCCGTGTGCGAGATCGCGAGCACGCGGCATTCGCCATGCTTGTCCATGCCGATGCTGACGCGCTCGCATTCCAGGCGCCGAGCGATATCGTTTGCTATGGCGAGCGCCGCCGCCCTGAAGCGCTTTTCCTGAACAGCCGTTGCGACCAGCTCCGTCGCCAGCGCCAGCCGGTCGATGGCGGCCTGGCGCTGCTCGAACTCGCGCTGGCGGAAAAGATCGACCAGCCAGGCCGCCCCCCAGTGGATGAGACGCAAGGCGCGCTGCAGATCGCGACTGGCCCGGGGCGCGAGATCGAGCACCACGGCGCCATGCAGGGCGCCCGCCACTTCGATGGGATAGGCGACTTTCGCGCCGCGCAGCTCCCGAGATTCGCCCGCGTCTTCGCCCGTATCGACCACGCCCTGCCGCTCGGTCAACGCTCGTTGGGCAGTGGGGGCAAGATGGGTCATGTCCCGACTGACGTCGGGCCAAATGGCCCCCGGGACGTAGGTATTCTCGGTATCCGAGCGGATCAGGAGCAGCGCGCCGAGCACCTGTTCGACTTGCGCGCAGAGGATGGCAAGCCAGCTCGCGTAAAACTGATCGACCGAGTTTGCCGCAACGAAGGTGCTCCAGGTCGACGCGTCGGCGTCGCCTGCGAGGTCCTGTGCGCCGGGGGCGGCACGCGCGTCCTCGAGGGTGCGCTCGATTTCCGTGGTCGATGACATCTCGTTCCGATTCTTGGCGGAGCCTGGAGTCTAACCGCTCGCCCGCGGACGACCAAAGCATAACGCCCGGGCACTCGATCTTCCCGCATCTGCAGCCCGCACGGCCCGCCTGCCGAGGTCACTTCGAATCGAGTCGCACGTTCACGTAGCTGCCGGGTGCCGCCTCCACGACCTTCAACTTGCCGTCCCCCGGCGTCCTTGCGGGGACCATGGCGCCGGCGTGTTTGCCGACCCACGACGCCCAGTCCGTCCACCACGACCCCGGATACTGCTTCGCCTGCTCGAACCAGGCATCCGGCTCACCCTGAGGTTTCGGCCCGGTCCAGTAGCAGTACTTGTTGCCGGCCGGCGGATTGATGATGCCCGCGATGTGTCCGGAGCCCCCGAGTACGAACCGCACCGGGCCGGCAAGCAACTGCGCGCCGGAGAAAGTCGACTTCCAGGGTGCGATGTGATCCTCGATCGTGGAGATGAAATAGGCCGGGATCCTGATCTGCGTGACGTCGATCGGCACGCCACCCAGGGTGATTCCGCCCGGTTCGCGCAGCGCATTGCGGATATACATGTTGCGCAGGTAGAAGGCATGCATGCAGGCCGGCATGCGGGTCGAATCCGAATTCCAGTGCAGCAGGTCGAAGGGCATCGGCTCCTTGCCGAGCAGGTAGTTGTTGATCACGAATGACCAGATCAGGTCGTTGGAGCGCAGCATGTTGAACGTGTTGCCCATCTCCGAGCCCTCGAGGTAGCCGCGCTCGTTCATGCGCTGCTCCAGCGCGGCGACCGTCTGCTCGTCGGTGAACACGCCGAGCTCGCCGGGCTCTTCGAAGTCGATCAGGCTGACGAAGAACGTCGCGCTCGCCACGCGCGCGGCCTGCTTCTTTGCCGTCAGGTACGCCAGCGTGCACGCGAGCAGCGTCCCGCCCAGGCAGTAACCGATGACGTTCAGGCTTTTCTCGCCGGTGGCTTTCTCGATCGCATCCATCGCAGCGAGCGGGCCTTCGAACATGTAGTCCTCGAAGCTCTTCTGGGCGAAACGCTCGTCGGGATTGGCCCAGGAGACTACGAACACGGTATGGCCCTGTTCCGAGGCCCAGCGCACGAAGGAATTCTTCTCGCGCAGATCGAGGATGTAGAACTTGTTGATCCAGGGCGGAATGATCAGCAGCGGCTTGGCGTGAACCTTGGGCGTGCGCGGCTCGTACTGGATGAGCTGGATGAGATCGTTCTGGAACACCACCTTCCCCGGGGTGGTGGCGATGTTCTCGCCGAGCTTGAACGCCTTCGGGTCGGTCATCTTGACGCGGACCTGGGTGCCGTTGCCTCGATCGAGGTCTTCGAGCAGGTTCTTCAGCCCCTCGACGAGGTTCTTGCCCCCCGTCGCAGCCGTCTCGCGCATTACTTCCGGATTGGTCAGGGCGAAGTTGGTCGGCGAGAGCGCATCGATGTACTGGCGCGTGTAGAAGTCGACTTTTCTGGCCGTCGTTTCGTCGAGCCCCTCCACTTCCGCCACCGCGTGGTGCAAATGCTTCGCAGTGATCAGGTAGGACTGCTTGATGTAGTCGAACACGAAGTTCTGCTCCCACTCCGGATCCTTGAAGCGGCGGTCGGCCTTGTCCGGAACGGCCACTGGATTCGCCGGCTGCCCGAGCATGCGCATCATGGCGCCCTGCCAGAGCGTCATGTAGTCCTTCCAGAGCTTCATCTGCACTTCCGCGAGCTTCATCGGATCCGACATCATCTTCGCGGTCAGGTCGAAGAAGGCCTTCGCGATGCCCATCTCGTCGCCCATGCTGAAATGGCTCGTTTTGGAGTCGGCCTGTCGCTGCATCGCAGCCGCAATCAGCCGGCTGCTTTTCTCGGCGATCTCCGCCAGGGTGTCGGGCGCAATGTGAATTGCAGGCGTTTCCTTCGGTGGGCTCATGGAATGGCTCCGGTCTAGGCGGCGACGAACCGCAGCACGCCGTCCGGGTGACTTTCGCGTCGAAGTCGGCCGGCATGCATCAGATGATTGAGATGGGCGATGCACTCGCCCATGGCGAAATACCAGCCGCGATCGTCCAGCGGACGGCGGAACAGAACGGGAACGAGATCGGTCGCGCTCTTCGGTTCGGTGCAGGCGGCCAACAGATCGTCGAGGCGCTCTGCGTGATGCATCTGCAACTGTTCGATCCGACCATGCAGGCCGCGGAAGGGCAATCCGTGCGAAGGCAGGATCAGCGTGTCGGCGGGCAACGCGGTAAAGCGTTCGATGGAGTCCAGGAAGCGGCCCAGCGGATCCCCATCCGGTTCGACCGGTCGCACGCTGACGTTGGTGCTGATGCGGGGCAACATCATGTCGCCGGCGATCATGACTCCCAGCGCTTCGCAGTAGAGCGATGCATGCTCCGGTGCATGCCCGTACCCGGGGAGCACCTGCCAGGCGTGGCCCCCGATCATTAGGTTCTCGTGCGGCATGATGCGGTGGAACGTCGGCGGCAGTTCAACAATGAGGCGGCGATACGCGCCGGAAAACGCCTTCATGCCCTCCAGCCGCGATTCCGGCAGCCCGTGACTGCGAAAGAGGTCGAACATCGAGCCGCGGTGATGCCCGGGAGTTTCGTGGTAAAGGGCAAGCGCGGTGAGGTATTCACCCTCGGTCATCCAAAGCGGCGCATTCCACCGCTTCGCATGCCAACCCGCCAACCCCACCTGATCTGCATGATAGTGAGTTACCACTAACCTTTGAATTTTCCGGGCCGCAACGCCTTCGGCGAAGTAGCGCTCCCACAACTCGATCGTGGGCGGGTCATTGAGGCCGCAGTCGACCAGGGTCCAGCCGTCTCGATCTTCGAGCAGCCAGAGGTTGATGTGATCGAGCGCAAACGGCAAGGGCATCCGCAGCCAGTGCACGCCGGGTGCGACCTCGCGCGTCGAGGCGGGCTCGGGGACCTGGTCGCCTAGAACGTAGTCGATCGGCGAAGCGGTTGCGGACGATGCAGTCGTCACGTTACGGATCCAGGCTGGGGAATGGCGCGCTATTCTAGTGCGTGAATGTTGCAGAGCACAAACGATGCCCCGGAGTATCGGCCCTGGCGGGCGGCCGCTGTCGCGTTTACGCTCGGCCAGCTTGGAATACTATCCATCGCTCGTCAACGCACATGTCGGGAGAAAGTCGTGTCTGCACCCGCAAGCCTTGAATTCGATCTCGGCGACGCCGTCGACATGCTGCGAGAAAGTACGGCCAGCTTCTGCGCCCGGGAGATTGCGCCGCTGGCGGCCGCCATCGACCGGGACAACGCCTTTCCTCGGGCGCTCTGGCGCAAGCTCGGCGACATGGGCTTGCTCGGCGTCACGGTCGAAGACGAGTACGGTGGCGCGGGCATGGGCTACACCGCGCACGTCGTTGCGATGGAAGAGATCAGCCGCGCTTCGGCGTCGGTCGGGCTGTCGTACGGGGCGCATTCGAATCTGTGCGTGAATCAGATCCGGCGCAACGGTTCGGCCGAACAGAAGGCGCGCTACCTGCCGAAGCTCATCGCCGGCGAGCACGTCGGCGCGCTTGCGATGTCCGAGCCCGATGCCGGATCGGACGTGGTGAGCATGCGTCTGCGTGCCGACCGCAAGGGGGATCGCTATGTCCTCAACGGCACGAAGATGTGGATCACCAACGGGCCGGACGCCGATGTGCTCGTCGTCTATGCCAAGACGACGCCTGAGGCAGGAGCAAGAGGCATCACCGCATTTCTGATCGAAAGGGGCTTCTCCGGATTCTCGACCGGCCCGAAGCTCGACAAGCTCGGTATGCGCGGCTCGAATACCTGCGAGCTCGTTTTCCAGGACTGCGAAGTGCCCGCGGAGAACGTGCTCGGCCAGGTGAGCGGCGGCGTAAACGTGCTCATGAGCGGTCTCGACTACGAGCGTGCGGTGCTGGCGGCCGGGCCGCTCGGAATCATGCAGGCTTGTCTCGATGTCGTCCTGCCCTATGTACACGCGCGCGAACAGTTCGGACAGGCCATCGGCCAGTTCCAGCTCATGCAGGGCAAGCTCGCGGACATGTACACCACGCTCAACGCCTGTCGGTCGTATGTCTATGCGGTGGCCCAGGCCTGCGACCGCGGTCGCATCACCCGTCGGGACGCCGCCGGCGCGATTCTCTACGCCGCCGAGCGGGCGACATGGATGGCCTCCGAGGCCATCCAGTGCCTGGGTGGCGTGGGCTATACCAACGATTTCCCGACCGGCCGGCTGCTTCGCGATGCGAAGCTGTACGAGATCGGCGCCGGCACCTCGGAAATCCGCCGATGGCTGATCGGCCGCGAACTCTTCGACCAGTCCACATGACGAAATTCGGTGCCTGGCACGTGCCAGGCACCGAATTTTGAATTTTGAGTTATCGGGGGCGGAACTGGCGTTGGTCCTCGTAGTAGGCGGGACACTCGCTGTCCCTGCACACGCCGGGAATGCCGAGGACGGGCACGGGGGCAAAGACCTTCGGGCGGGGATACCACGATCGCACCGCGAAGCGGTGCGCCACGATATCGTCCGCGCGAGCCAATTGCTCGGCCAGCGGCGCGGCGGCGAGCAGTTCCGGTTCGACTTCGACCAGCGCTGCGCGTGCGCAGAGACCGAAGAACGGCGCACGCAGCGCATCGTACAAGCCATGGCCGAAGACGAAGAACCGCAGTTGTCGCTTCACGTCCTTGCGACGATGCCAGAAGAGGTCCGCCCAGCGTCTTGCGCGCAGCAGTTCGAGCAACTCCGGATCCGCACCGAGGACGATCATGCCGCTCTCGTCGAACTGCGTTGCCGCGTCGCGCAGGGTGCCGCGTGGCGCACCGGGGAGCTGGGCAGCGATCTCCTCGACATGCAAGCGATTGAGGGCTGCCTTCGTCCGCGGAAACACTGTCCAGACAAGCGCATTGAAGAAGTCGTGCCAGCTGCCGGATCGCGTCGACACCTCCCCGCGATCGTGGATGCGCTGCTCGTACTTCGCGTCCCCGGCATCCGGCATTGCGAACCGGATCGGCAGACCCGCGGCGTTCACGGGTCTGGACGTTCGGCGCGCAGCCCACGCATCGAGCGCGGGCGCATCGATCCGGTCCCGTGCTGCGAGATCTTCGAGCGATGACGACAGCGGCTCGTACAACGGCCGCCGCGCGAGCAACGACAGCACCTCGCCTGCAATGACGTCGCAAGGTGGCGCGATGACGGCACAACGAGAAGAGCCGGGCAAGATCGAGATTACCCATCCAGGACGATGGTCGGCGCGCAGTGCGCGGGAAGCACCCAAGCCCACCGACGAGGGGCAAGGCTATCATGCTGACCGTCGAGGTCCATGTGGCGCCGCTTGCCAGGAGACGGATCTCTTATCCACGAGGTACGTCGGCGTGACTTCGCTTTCCAATCGACCCGGGCCACACCCCCGCAATCACCTGCGACCGCTCGCCGCCGTCGCACTCCTGGTTATCGGCCTCAACGTGCAGGCGCAAGTCGCCCGACCGTCCCAGCCCGAGCCCGCCAGCGGACGCACCGAAAACGCGCTGGCCCACGGCCGGGAATACATGGTCGCCGCGGCCCATCCGCTGGCGGTGGAAGCAGGCTTGAAGATGCTCGAGCGCGGCGGCACCGCTGTGGACGCTGCGATCGCCACGCAACTCGTGTTGAACCTGGTCGAGCCTCAGGCCTCCGGCTTGGGCGGCGGCGCCTTCCTCATGCATTTCGATGCGACCAGCGCGACGACGCGTGCCTATGACGGTCGCGAAACGGCCCCGGCAGGCGTAGACGAGAGGCTCTTCCTCAAACCCGACGGCAAGCCCATGGCGTTTCCCGACGCGGTTGCCGGCGGACGCTCGGTCGGCGTGCCGGGACTCGCTCGCCTGCTCGGCCTCGCCCACCGCGATCACGGCAAACTTCCCTGGGCCACGCTGTTCGGCCCTGCCATCGAACTGGCGGAATCCGGCTACCCGCTCACGCCGCGCGTCCATCATCTGCTCGGGCGCGCAGCCGGGCTCGCTGCCGACCCCGCCGCCCGCGCCCTGTTCTTCGACGACGCAGGACAACCCAAACCCGCAGGCACGCTGCTCACGAACCCTGCCTTCGCGGCGACGCTTCGGGCGCTCGCACGCGATGGCGCAGACGCCTTCTATCGCGGCGACATTGCCAAGCGCGTCGTTGCTGCGGTACGGGACCACCCGGTCAATCCCGGCACGCTGAGCGAGGAAGACCTCGACCGCTACGCCGTCCGCGAAGTGACGCCGCTGTGCGGCCCCTACCGCAGCTATCGGATCTGCGGCATGCCGCCCTCGTCATCCGGGGGCATTGCCGTGCTGCAGATGCTCGGCGTGCTGTCGCACTTCGACATGGCCGACGTGCGCCCGGTCTCGGCCCAGGCGGCGCACCTGCTCTCGGAAGTCGCGCGCCTCGCCTTTGCCGATCGCAATCGCTACGTCGCCGACGACCGCTTCGTGACCGTGCCGGTCACGGGGCTCCTCGACCCGGCGTACATCGAGTCGCGCGCACGCCTGATCCGGCTCGAGCGATCCATGGGCAAAGCGCAGCCGGGCACCCCGCAAGGCGTGACGACGGCGCACGCGGACGACCGCTACGACGAAGCCAGCGGCACGAGTCACATCGCGATCGTCGATCGCAACGGCAACGCCGTATCGATGACGACCACGATCGAATCGTTCTTCGGCGCACGCATCATGGCTGGCGGCTTCCTGCTGAACAACCAGCTGACGGACTTCAGCTTCGTGCCCGAGCAGGGGGGGCTGCCCGTCGCAAATCGCGTCCAGCCCGGAAAGCGGCCGCGCAGTTCCATGGCCCCCACTCTGGTCTTCGACAACTCCGGCAAACTGCACATGGTGGTCGGCTCGCCGGGCGGTAGCCTCATCATCGCCTATGTCGTCAAAGCGCTGGTCGGCACGCTGGACTGGAAGCTCGACATCCAGGCTGCCATCGATCTGCCCAACATGACGAGCCGCAACGACGCCACCGAGATCGAGGCCGGCACCGAAGCGGAGACGCTGCAGGCCGCCCTCGTCGCGATGGAGCACGTCGTTCGGCGCATCGACATGACCAGCGGCATCCACGGCATCGCACGAACTCGGGAGGGTTGGACCGGCGGCGCCGATCCGCGACGTGAGGGCATTGCGAAGGGCCGATAGGCGGGCGGTCCTTTCAGCGCCGTCCTGCAATAGTTTGCCTGCATAATGACGACGGGGCGAACTACACGTCATCCACCCAGGGAGATAGCCATGGTCAAGAAGATCGCCGGCGTTTTCGCCGCACTTGCTGGAACCGTCCTCGTCCTGGCCATCATGCAGCCGGACAGCTTCACCGTTCAGCGCTCGACCGACATCCAGGCCCCGCCCGAGAAGATATTCCCCTTCGTCGACGATTTCGCACGGTGGCAGGCGTGGTCGCCGTGGGACAGCAAGGATCCCGCCATGACACGGACGATCAGCACGCCGAGCGCCGGCAGGGCGGCCACCTATGCCTGGGAAGGCAACGATGACGTTGGCAAGGGCCGGATGACCATCGTCGAATCGACCCCGCCGAGCCGTGTTGCCATCAAGCTCGACTTCACCGCCCCCTTCGAGGCCCACAACGACGTTGCCTTCACGATGGAACCGAAAGGTGCAAGCACGCAGGTGACCTGGACGATGCAGGGCCCGATGCCCTTCGTCAGCAAACTCATCGGCGTGTTCGTCAGCATGGACACCATGGTGGGCAAGGATTTCGAAACCGGCCTTGCGAACCTCAAGGCCGCGGCGGAGAAATAGCCTGCAAAGGACAAAGCGCTCGGATCGCCACCGCCGGGCGATCGATCGACCTATACTTGCATTCGACAGCGCCTCGGTCGAGGTGCCCTCGACGGCCATCAGGAGGATGCCATGAACGATCCCATCGTCATCGTCGGTGCCGCGCGCACACCCATGGGCGGGTTTCTCGGCGATCTCGCTGCCGCCCCCGCCGCAGAACTCGGCGCTTGTGCGATACGTGCCGCTGTCGAGCGCACGGGCTTGAGCGCCGCTGCCATAGACGAAGTGATCATGGGCAACGTCCTGCCGGCCGGTCAGGGTCAGGCCCCCGCCCGTCAGGCCAGTCTCGGCGCAGGTCTGTCCGAAGCCGTCGGCTGCACCACCATCAACAAGATGTGCGGCTCGGGCATGAAGGCCGCCATGCTCGCTCACGACCTGCTGCTCGCCGGGACCAATCGCGTGATGGTCGCAGGCGGCATGGAGAGCATGTCGAACGCCCCGTACCTGCTGCCGAAAGCACGAGCCGGCATGCGTCTCGGGCACAGCGACGTGAAGGACCACATGTTTCTCGACGGGCTCGAGGATGCCTACGACAAGGGCCGACTCATGGGCAGCTTCGCCGAAGACTGCGCAGCCCACTATCGATTCAGCCGGGAGGCGCAGGACCGCTTTGCGATCGAATCGCTGACGCGCTCGCAAGCCGCCATCCGCAACGGCAGTTTCCAGGGCGAGATCGCGCCCGTCACGATCACGACGACCAAGGGCGACAAGACGATCCCCCAGGACGAACAGCCCCTCAAGGCCAATCTCGAGCGCATTCCGACGCTGCGACCAGCCTTCCGCAAGGATGGTACGGTGACAGCCGCAAACTCGAGTTCCATCTCCGACGGTGCCGCGGTCCTGGTCATGATGCGACTCTCCGAATCGCAGCGGCGCGGGGCTCGACCGCTTGCGCGCATCGTCGGGCATGCGACCCACGCGCAGGCGCCGGGCTGGTTCACGACGGCACCCGTAGGCGCGATGCGCACGCTTTTCGAGAAGACGGGCTGGCGCGCCGCGGACGTGGATCTTTACGAAGTCAACGAAGCCTTCGCCGTCGTGACCATGGCCGCGATGCACGAATTGAATCTGCCGCACGACAAGGTAAACGTACACGGCGGCGCCTGCGCGCTGGGCCATCCCATCGGGGCCTCGGGCGCGCGAATCATCGTGACCCTGCTGGCCGCCCTCGACAAGTACGACCTGAAACGTGGCGTTGCCTCGCTGTGCATCGGTGGCGGCGAAGCCACGGCGATGGCGCTCGAACGCATGCACTGACCCGCCCGTCGCCCTGCCCGAAGAGAAAGGTTCGCCATGACGAACGCAATCGACTTCTACTTTGACTTTTCCTCGCCCTACGGGTACCTCGCGAGCACGCGCATCGATGCGCTCGGCGCGAAGTTCCAGCGTCACGTGCGCTGGCACCCCATCCTGCTCGGGGCGATCTTCAAGGTCTCCGGCGGCGCACCCCTGACGACGATTCCGTTGAAGGGCGAATACTCGATCCACGACATGGTTCGCAGCGCACGCCTCTACGACGTGCCGTTCAGGATGCCGAGCAAGTTCCCGATTCCGACCCAGCATGCTGCACGCCTGACCCTTTGGGCGCAGCAGGCGGACGAAGCCCAGGGAAAACGCATGGCGGGCGCGCTGTACCGGGCCTACTTCGCCGACGACCGCGACATCTCGAATCCCGAGGTCTGCGCCGACATTGCGGCCGAAAGCGGTTTCGATCGCGCTGCAGCCGTCGCCGGAATGAACGCTGCCGCAGTCAAGGAGGCGCTGAAGTCCGAGGTCGAACAGGCCATCGAACGCAAGGTGTTCGGCTCCCCATTCGTGATCGTCGACGGCGAGCCGTTCTGGGGAGCCGACCGACTCGACCAGGTCGAGCGCTGGCTGATCACCGGCGGGTGGTGATGGGGCCGATCAAGTCAAGGCTGCAGCCGGCGTCGGAGGAGTTTCGCGCAAACGCCGAAGCGATGAACACGCTGGTCGAGGACCTGCGCGCCAGGCACGCAGCCGCACGGCAGGGAGGCGATCCGAAATCACGCGAACGCCACACCGCAAGGGGCAAACTGCTCGTGCGCGATCGCATCGCGGCGCTCGCCGATCCGGCGTCCGAATTCCTGGAGTTGTCGACGCTCGCGGCGCATGAAGTCTATCCGGAGCCCTTGCCCGGCGCTGGCATCGTGACCGGCATCGTCCGCGTGAACGCGCGCGAATGCGTGGTCATCGCGAACGATGCCACCGTGAAGGGCGGCACCTACTTCCCGCTCACGGTGAAGAAGCATTTGCGAGCGCAGGAGATCGCCGCGGAAAACCGGCTTCCGTGCATCTATCTCGTCGACTCGGGCGGCGCCCACCTGCCGAGTCAGGACGAGGTCTTCCCCGATCGCGATCACTTCGGGCGCATCTTCTACCACCAGGCGACGATGTCGGCGAACGGTGTCGCGCAGATCGCGGTAGTCATGGGCTCGTGCACCGCCGGCGGCGCCTACGTGCCGGCGATGTCGGACGAGACCATCATCGTGCGCAATCAGGGGACGATCTTCCTCGGCGGCCCGCCGCTGGTGAAGGCAGCCACCGGGGAGATCGTCACCGCCGAAGCACTGGGCGGGGCGGACGTTCATACCAAGGTCTCCGGCGTCGCGGATCATCTGGCGAGGGACGACCGGCACGCGCTCGAACTCGCGCGGCGCGCCGTCGCGAATCTCGGTTCACGACCGGCGTGTCCCCTCGCGCGGCAAACGCCTTCGCCGCCCCACCATGATCCGGCCGAACTCGCGGGCGTGATCCCGACGAACCCGCGCCGTCTCTTCGACATCCGGGAGATCATCGCGCGCATCGTCGACGATTCCACGTTCGACGAATTCAAGCAGCGCTACGGCGCCACCCTCGTCTGCGGCTTCGCGCACATCGACGGCTATCTCGTCGGGATCGTGGCCAACAACGGCATCCTGTTCTCCGAATCGGCGCTCAAGGGCACGCACTTCATTCAACTGTGTGCCCAGCGCGGCATTCCGCTCGTGTTCCTGCAGAACATCACGGGCTTCATGGTCGGCGAGAAGTACGAGACGGGCGGCATCGCCAAGGACGGCGCGAAAATGGTGACGGCCGTCAGCTGCGCCCGCGTGCCGAAGTTCACCGTGATCGTCGGCGGCAGTTTCGGCGCCGGCAACTACGGCATGTGCGGGCGCGCGTTCGGCCCTCGCTTCCTCTGGATGTGGCCGAACGCACGCATCTCCGTGATGGGGGGCGATCAGGCGGCGCATGTCCTTGCACAGGTTCGACGCGATGCGCTCGAGAAGCAAGGTCGCTCCTGGAGCGCAGACGAAGAAACCGCATTCAAGGCACCGATCGCCGAGCAGTACGCGCGTCAGGGCCATCCCTATTACGCCAGCGCCCGGCTGTGGGACGACGGCATCATCGAACCGGCCGATACGCGCAAGATGCTCGCCGCCGGGTTGGCCGTCGCCGCGAATGCCCCCGTCGAACCCAGCACGTTCGGCGTGTTTCGCATGTAGTCCTCGACGCAGCGGGAATCGCCTGCGGCCGCGATGTGCCATGCCGCAGCAGTTGCCGCATTCTCATGCGCGCCGAATCGCGCGAGAATCGCACCTCCCATTCCGACCAGAGACTGCGATGAGCCCACCGTGCGTCCTCACCGACATCGGCAGCAACGGCGTCGCGACGATCACCTTCGATCGCCCCGCCCTGCACAACGCCATCGACGAAGCCGTGATCGCCGAGTTCAAGGCCGGTCTGCGCCGCGTGGCGGAAGATCCTGCAGCCCGTGTGGTGGTCATCGCCGGCAACGGCAAGAGCTTCTGCGCCGGTGCCGATCTGAACTGGATGAAGCGCACCGCGAACTACAGCGAAGAACAGAACTACCGCGACGCTCTGGAATTCACCGAACTGCTCGCCCTGCTCGATCGCATGCCCAAGCCCACGATCGCACGGGTCCATGGTCCGGCCTACGGCGGCGGCGTGGGCATCGTCGCGTGCTGCGATATCGCGATCGGTACCGAAGCGGCCGCCTTCTCGTTTTCCGAGGTGCGCCTGGGCCTCATCCCCGCCATGATCAGCCCCTACGCCGTCGCCGTGATCGGCGAGCGTCATGCCCGGCGCTTCATGCTCACCGCGGAGCGCATCGACGCCGCCGAAGCATTGCGCCTCGGACTGCTGCACGAACTTTGCGGGGCAGACGAACTCGATGCGAAGATCGCAGGCCTCGTCGAACACTGCCTGCGCGGGGGTCCCGCCTCGATCGCTCGCAGCAAAGCCCTGATCGCTGCCGTCGCGCACGGCCCGATCGATCAGGCCAGGCAGGAGTACACCGCGCGCCAGATCGCCGCCACCCGCGCCAGCGACGAAGGCAATGAAGGCATCGGCGCGTTCCTCGAGAAGCGCAAACCCGCCTGGATTATTCCCGGCAAAGGAGCGAAGTGATGGCAAATCTGCCGCAGAAGGTCCGCATGTTCGAGGTCGGTCCCCGCGATGGACTTCAGAACGAAAAGAACGTCGTCCCGGTCGAGATCAAGGTCGGGTTGATCGATCGGCTCACCGACGCGGGGCTGCCCGCCGTCGAAGCCACCAGCTTCGTCTCGCCGAAGTGGGTGCCGCAGCTCGCCGATGCGCCCGAAGTCATGGCGAAGATCAAGCGCAGGCCCGGCGTCGCGTATCCGGTGCTCGTACCCAATCGCAAGGGCCTCGATGGCGCCATCGCTGCAGGCTGCGACGAAATCGTGATCTTCGGCGCTGCGAGCGAAGCCTTTTCGAAGCGCAATACGAACTGCACCATTGCCGAAGGTCTCGCGCGCTTCGGTGAAGTCTGCGACGAGGCCCTGAAGCGCGGCATGCGGGTCCGGGGCGATATCTCGGTGTGCCTCGGCTGCCCGTACGACGGCGAAGTCGCGCCGGCGCAGGTGACGGCCGTCGCCCGCGAACTGTACGCCATGGGCTGCTACGAGATCTGCATCGCCGATACCATCGGTGTCGGCACGCCCGGCAAAACGCGCGCCGTGTTCGAAGACTCGGCACGCTACATCCCGGTCGAGAAGCTCGCCGGACATTTCCACGATACGTATGGACAGGCGCTTGCAAACACCTATGCCGCGCTCGAATGCGGCGTGGCGGTGTTCGACAGCTCGATCGCGGGGCTCGGCGGCTGTCCCTATGCGAAGGGCGCGACCGGCAACGTGGCGACCGAAGACGTCCTCTTCATGCTCGAAGGCCTCGGCATCGAAACGGGCGTCGACATGGCGAAGCTCGTCGAGGCCGGCCGCTTCATCTGCGATTTCCTGGGGCGCCCGACGGGTTCGCGCGTTGCCAAGGCGCTGATGGCCAAGGCCGCCTGACCGCCCCTCTGCACGACGAGCTGTCGCCGCGCGGTGGGGCGATCCGCGCGGCAAATCTCATATCAAGCCGGTGGCCGCGTGCAGCAGCACGCCGACCAGGCCGCCCACCAGCGTGCCGTTGATCCGGATGTACTGCAGATCGCGGCCCATCTCGAGCTCCATCTTCTCGCTCAGTTCGCGAGCGTCCCATCCCTTGACGACTTCGGTGATGAGACCCGAGACCTGATGGCGGTGACGCACCAGCAGGGTTTCCACGACGGTCAGCGCCCAGGCGTTGATCTTGGACTGCAGCAGCTGATCTTCTCGCATTCCCGCGCCGAGCTTCTGCAGGACGTCCCGCAGGTGAGCACGCAGCGTCGATTCCTCGGCCTCGATGTCCGCCTCGAGCCTCGCCTTCAGATCACGCCAGACGACGGCGTAGTAGCCCTCGCTCTCAAGATGCGCCAGAAACTCGGCCTTGAGCGCATCGGCCTGTTCCCGATACGTAGCTTGCGTTTCGAGCCGCACCACGAAGTCCCGGATCGCGGCATCGAACTGCTGCCGGATCTCGTGATCCGGAGTCTCGACGATCTCGTGCATGAGGCCGATGACGCCTGCCACGAATTTCCTGACGATGTAGGCATCGAACACGCGCGGGGTGTACTTCGACGAATCGCCGAACTTGGCGGTGATCGCTGCCTGGTTGGCGACGAGGAAGTTCTCGAGGGCGTGAAGGCCGCGGTCGAGCATCGCCTGATGCCGACCGCCGGCCGTGAGCACCGTCAATATGCTCGCGGCAATCTTCGCTGTATCGAGCTTGTCGAGCTGTGAGCGGACCGCACGCGACAACAAGCGCCGCACGTCGTCGTCGTCCAGGGCATCGAGCATCCCGGGTACCCATGAGCACAACTGGCGCGCGACCTGATCGGCGTGCTTCTCGGCGGTGATCCAATCGGCCGCAGCCAACGAAAGGTTACGCTGCTCGATCTTGCGTACGACGTTCTCGACGGTCAGGAAATTGTGTTCGACGAAGTGGCCCAGGCTCTCGCCGATGCGATCCTTGTTGCGCGCGACGATCGACGTGTGCGGCAACGGCAGGCCCAGCGGATGATGGAACAGCGCCACGACCGCGAACCAGTCTGCGATCGCACCGACGCTCGCCGCCGTGGCAAACGCCTGCAACCACGGCATGATCGGATGGGCGTCCTTGAACGAGACGCTTACCGCGAGCAGCACCAGCATCAGGACGAGCAGCAGCGTCGCCATGCGCTGCATTGCACGCAGCCGGGCGCGCTTGCCGGCGACGCTGTTATCGAAGGTGACGGAGGGGTCCATCGGCATGGGTCGAGACTACACACTCTGCTGGGAGAATGCGAACAGCAAACGGCGTCCCCGGCGCGCAGCGCTTGCCCGCCTGTATCGGTGCGCCCTACACTGATCCTACTTCGACGCGCTTCGTCGTCGATGTCCCGGAACCCGATTCGTACCGATGCGACGCCCCCCTGTTCCTTCCCCCTGCATCGATGTGTGCCGCGTCGACCAGACCAGCGGTCTGTGTGTAGGCTGTTTTCGCACGCTCGACGAAATCTGCATGTGGACGCGCTATACGGATCGCGAACGCGAAGCCATCATGGCCGCCCTGCCCGCACGTCACGCCGAGGCCGGAAAACCGGTCTGAGCGGTCGATTCACCGCCGTCGACGGCGCATCCAGACTCGACGAGGCGTTGCCTCGCGTTCGAATCGAGCGGCGGATCGTGTACCCTTTGCAGGTCATTCACACCCCGCCACCCGGAGTTCGTCATGCCTTTGCCTCACGCTTCCGCACGCAAGCTCGTCCATACCCGCATCATCGATTGTCGTGGCTATGAACGAGATGATGGAATGTTCGACATCGACGGCCGCCTCACCGACACCAAGGCCTTTCACTGGATACGACGCGAATCGAACGTCGGGCTGCCCGCCGGCGAGCCTGTGCACGACATGTGGATTCGCATCACCGTCGACCTCGACATGAAGATCCATGATGCGATCGCGGTTACCGATGCGAGCCCCTACAAGGGCTGCAACAGCATTACCCCGAACTTCTCGGCGCTCAGGGGGGTGGTCATCCAGCGCGGCTGGACCAAGGATCTGCGCGCAAAGATCGGGGGTGCTGCCGGATGCACCCATCTTTGGGAACTGCTCGGGCGGGTTGCCACAGTGGCGATGCAATCCACCGTCACGGCACGCGACGAGCACAAGCCCGTGCTGCCGCCGAACGTACCCTATCAGTTCAACAGCTGTCATATGTATACGGCCGACAGCCTTGCCACGCTCGAGCGTTGGCCGCACATGTACAAGGGACCGAAGGTCACGGACGGCAAAGTACCCCTCGCATGAACGACCGTTGGTCATGACGCGTGCCCGACGCTCCAAGCGCGCGGCGGCGGGCACGCCTCAGTCCATCTTACGAACAACTTCGTTGCTCGCCGGCACAAAAGCCGGTATGTATGATCCTCTGCGGCCCCCGGCCGGCCATGCGTAGACAGTATGCGCACGGCGCACTTTAACCAACCCCGAACGAGATCGACGAGGACAAATCATGCCCTTACCGCCTGCTGCGGCCCGCAAACTCATGCACACACGGGTCATCGACTGCCGCGGCTACGAACGCGAAGACGGCCTGTGGGACATCGAAGGCCATCTCACCGACACCAAACCCTATACCTGGAAGAAGCGCACCGGTCCAGACCTTCCCGCCGGCCAGCCCGTGCATGACATGTGGATTCGCATCAGCATCGACACCGACATGGTGATACGCGAAGCATTCGCGACCACGGATTCCGGTCCGTTCGCCCCCTGCGGCGACATCACGCCGAAGTTCGCCGCCCTGGTCGGACGCAAGATCACGCGCGGATGGACCAAGGAACTGCGAGCCATCCTCGGCGGCCCGAACGGCTGCACGCACCAATGGGAACTGCTCGGGCGCGTCGCCACGGTCGCCTACCAGACCGTCAATCGCTTTCGTCCGCGCGGCCCACGCAAGCCGGGCGACATTCCCTTCCACTTCAATACCTGCCACATGTACACGCCGCACAGCGAAGAAACGATGCGGCGCTGGCCCGATCTCTACAAGGGGCCCGCGCCGACCCCGTCGAGCTCGAACGCCCAGGGCTGAGCGACCGCGATCGTTCAGCGGCGCTTGCGCCAGTCGCGGAGGATCTCTCGGGCCGAGTTCATGCCGGGCAACCCGGTCACCCCACCGCCCGGATGCGTTCCCGCTCCGCACATGTAAAGGCCTGGAATCGGGGTGCGATAAGCGCCGTAGCCCAGCACGGGCCGCGCCGCCCAGAGCTGATCGAGCGTGAGTGCGCCATGAAAGATGTCGCCTCCGATCAGCCCGAAGCGGCGCTCCAGATCGAGCGGCGAGAGCGCAGTCCGAGCAATGATCGACGCCTTGAAATTCGGGGCATGTCGGTTCACGGTGTCGATGATGCAATTCGCGGCGGCCTCCCGATCCTCGTCCCAGCTGCGCCCATCGGGAAGTTGCGGGGCGAAGTGCTGGCAGAAGAGACTGGCCACGTGCCGCCCGGCGGGCGCAAGCGTGTCGTCCAGCGTACTGGGGATGAGCAGTTCGACCACCGGCTCGCGCGACCACCCGTACTGTCTCGCATCGGCGTAGGCACGCTCCATGTACGCAAGCGAGGGCGCCATGATGATGCCGGCCCCGTGATGCGGCCCGGGCTCAGGCAAGCACTCGAAGCGCGGCAGCTCCGAAAGGGCCAAGTTCATGCGGAACGTGGCCGAGGCGCAGCGGTAGCCGCGCATGCGGCGCACGAACTCCTCGTCGAGATCGCTCGCCGCAACGAGATCGAGGAACAGCAGGCGCGGACTGAGGTTGGATGCCACGATGCGGCCCGCGATCTCGCGCCCGTCGACCAGCGCAATGCCGCGCACTCGGCCATGGGATACCAGCACCCGCTGCACCGGCGCGTTCGTGTGAATCTCGACGCCGAGCCGCAGCGCCTCGCTGCGCATCGCCTGCGTGATGGCCCCCATGCCGCCGATCGCGTGCCCCCAGGCGCCTGGCACGCCGTTAACCTCGCCGAATACGTGGTGAAGCAGAACGTACGCCGTACCCGGGGCATAGGGACTCGCATAGTTCCCGACGATGGCATCGAAGCCGAAGCAGGCCTTGAGGGGCGTCGATTCGAACCAGGTATCGAGGAGATCACCCGCGCTCTTGGCAAACAGATCGAGAACGTTGCGCCGCGCCGGCATGTCGAGACGACGCATGCGGTTGCCGGTTCGGACGGCTGCGACCCAGTCGGGCAGCCCGCCTCCGAGGTTCGGCGGCGTCTCGACCGCAAGCTCTCGCAGGACGTCCGCCACCTGCCCCGACATCGACTGGTAGGCCGCCAAGCGTTCGGCGTCGGCCGACGAGAATCGGGCGATCTCTGCGCGGTCCTGCGCCTCGCCCATTCCCATTCGAAAGCAGTCGCCGTTGCCGAGAGGCAGGAAGTTCGCCATGGGCCGGCGGACGATACGCAGTCCGTGCTGATGCAGGCTCAGATCCCGAATGATTTTCGGGTGCAGCAAGCTTACCGTATAGGCCGCGACGGAATTGCGGAATCCCGGATGAAAGGATTCAGTGATGGCAGCACCGCCAACCTCGGGCTGACGTTCGAACACACCGACTTTCAGACCCCCTGCAGCCAGATAGCAGGCGCAAACGAGACCGTTATGGCCGCCGCCGATGATGATCGCGTCGAACCGCGCTTCAGGCCCCATGCTTGCTGATCCGCTGTTGCGATACGTTGCAGGAAATTAAAACTGCCGCTGCGAGTCCCATACCCATGCGCGCCTTGTCGATCCTGTGTCTGATCCTGTTGCTTGCTGGCTGCGCCACGACGACCAGCGTGGTGTTGCTGGATCCCGCCACTGCGTACCCACCCACGACTTCCGTCGCGATTCTTCTCAAACCACCGACCCAGCCTTACGTCGAGATCGCCAAGCTGCAATCAAAGGGCTTGCCGGACGAGCCGGAAACCGCGGTACTGGAAGACGCCCGGGAACGTGCCAAACAAATCGGCGCCCACGCAATCATCGTTCAGGAGACGACCAGCCACTACCAGCCCCCAGTAATCATCGACTACCTATGGCCGCCACAGTTGCCGTGGTACCACGATCGATGGTTCGGATACCGGTACTGGTTCCATCCGCCTCCGTTCGCCTACTATCCGGCCGATCACGTGCTGCCGGGCGGACAAGTCTATGGCGTTCGGTCGATCGCGATTAGATTCCTGGGAGCGAAGGAGACCGGGAACGGTCGACGCTGATTCGGTGCGCCGTTCGTGAGCACGCCGCGCGCGCTTCTAGTGCGTCGTTGATTCGACGCCAGTGTCCTGAGTCGGAAA